>CAYLSP010000309.1:0-2225 GCA_964385935.1 uncultured Defluviitaleaceae bacterium | reverse complement strand
TTATCCTCTCCTGCGTAATTATAACTCAGTATATCACCTAAACAGGCTCCTTTCAAGGGTGTGTTGAATAATAGGTATTTTTGATTTCAAAGAATTTTTCAAACGCCCTTCAATGATACATTGACAAAAAAAAGAGGTTTGATATAATGGAAAAGTTAAAAATCTGGAATATTGTTCGTTGGGATAATATTTAAAAAGGTTGGAGAAAACATGCTTGCTTTAACCGTTTCGGAAGACGACGTTAAAATATTTATGCAAAAACTTTTGAAGGAAGATATTTTCGATGCCTTTGAGGTCAGAACAGTTATAATTTCTACATACACCCGCATTGAAATATCAGAAGAAAAGCAAAAGCAGGAGGATGAAAGTTTCAAAAGACAAATCTGCCTGTGGGAGAAAATCAGACCCCTTGTGTTTTCGGTTTTAAAGGGGCAAAAACGTCCCGATTACATGAAAGTGGTTTTCTCATTTGACACAGGGAGAATAGGCGAAATTACAGAAAATGCGGCGGCTTTATTTTTGAACATGACTTTTGACGGAACAAAAGTTTTTATAACAACAGGATGCGCTCAGAAGGTGTTTTCTCTTGACAAATCGCCGGAAATGCTTTGGGATGAGCATATTGAAGGTTTTTTGGAAAAGGCCGGAATTTTATTTACTGCTGATTAATTTTTATTATTATATTAAACCAGTATACAAGAAAGGAATGAAAAATTATGGGTTATGAAAAAGGAAACCTGTCAATTCACAGCGAAAACATTATGCCAATTATAAAAAAATGGTTGTATTCGGACACGGATATTTTTTTAAGAGAGCTTGTGTCAAACGCAACCGACGCTATTAAAAAGCTTCAAAAACTGAGTCAGATGGGCGAGGCTGAAATTGGCGAAGACGAAATTTTTGAAATTAACGTCACTATTGATAAGCAAAAAGGTATTCTTATGGTTTCGGATAACGGAATCGGCATGACAAGTGATGAAATAAAAAAATATATTAACCAGATTGCCTTTTCCGGCGCAAACGACTTTGTTGAAAAATACAAAGATAAAATGGACAAGGGCAACGAAATAATAGGGCATTTTGGTCTTGGATTCTATTCTGCTTTCATGGTCTCTGACAAGGTTCAGATTGATACCCTTTCATATCAGGAGGGCAGCAAGGCAGCTAAATGGACTTCCGACGGCACTGAAAGCTTTGAAATTGACGATAGCGACAGAGAAAACAGGGGAACCACAGTCACATTATTTATTAATGAAGAAAATAAAGCCTTTTTAGACGAATATAAAGTCAGGGCAACTCTGAGGAAATATTGCGGCTTTATGCCAATTGAAATATATTTAAGCGTAATTGACGACAAGAAGGAGGAAAGAATCAGCGATTCTGAAGACGACGAAAACCTTAATGAAACAGAACCTTCGATTAACGACACAAAACCCCTTTGGACAAAAGAGCCCAAGGACTGCACAGACGAAGAATACAAAGCATTTTATCATAAAACTTTTACAGATTTTAATGACCCGCTGTTCTGGATTCATCTCAATATGGATTATCCGTTCCGCCTGAAAGGTATTCTCTATTTTCCAAAGCTTAACCACGAATTTGAATCAATTGAAGGTCAGGTAAAGCTTTATAACAATCAGGTTTATATTGCCGATAATATTAAGGAAGTTATCCCTGAATTTTTGCTGCTTTTAAAAGGTGTTATTGACTGCCCGGACCTTCCTCTAAACGTTTCCAGAAGCTTTTTGCAAAACGACGGGTATGTTACTAAAATGTCCGGTTATATAACAAAAAAAGTTGCTGATAAGCTTGTTTCCATTTTTAAGGACGACAGGGAGCAGTATAATAATTATTGGAAGGATATTAACCCCTTTGTGAAATACGGCTGTATAAAAGAAAGAACATTCTATGACAAAATAAAGGACAATATTATTTATAAAGCTGTTTCAGGCGAACATTTCACAGTTTCTGAATATTTAGCGAAGAATGAAGAAAAAATAGGTAAAAAGATTTATTATGTAACAGACTTACAGCAGCAGTCACAATATATCAAGCTTTTTAAAGATCAGGAAATCGATGCGGTTGAACTGACCGCGAGAATTGACGCGCCTTTTATTTCCTATCTTGAAGGCTATGATCAGGAAGTTCAATTTTCAAGAATTGACTCCGAGCTAAGCGCTGTTTTAAAGCATGATGAAAAAGACAGCGGTCTTGAAGAGAAGCTT
>CAYLSP010000308.1:0-2252 GCA_964385935.1 uncultured Defluviitaleaceae bacterium | reverse complement strand
TGTCTTGGCTTTTGCTGCGATAGTCTGTGTATTTTCCAAAATGAATAATAGAGATAAATGTATCCTCAAAAAAGCTCCTCGAATCGTCTGGCAACTCCTTAATTGCATCTCTTAATGTAATTAGTGCAATTTGCTGCCTCTTCGAGAAAAGATTTTGATAGCTAGTGAATAACGGAGCAGTAAAATTCAAACGAGAATTCTCAATCAATTCCACCTCAGGGAAATCACACGGCATTTCGTCTATACGAAGACGTACAGCTTCATCAAAATCATCATAATGTTTTACCTTACATCCACATCTGCATTGGTAATTTCGATCTCTAAAGATTATATTCTCTCCGTTTTCACCTAGACGTTCATGATGTGTCGGGTGAAAAAACTCCTGTGGATCCCGGTCGAAAAACAATCCATCAAATGATAGCTCTGCACCACATTCTGGACATTTAGTCTTGTATATAGAGTTCATTATAGGTAGTACTCGATCCTGAATCTGTTGAAGTGCCGCAGAAAACTCTGCTTCTGACGGGACACCTCTAAAGGGAGCTGTTGCCATCTTGAAAGCATATGGCTCCCATTCGTTGAATAACACCCTGCGCCCACAGTCAAGTGCGGCATAGGCAAATGTCCCCGAGCCACCAAATGTATCAACTACTACTTCACCATCTGTAGACAAAACCCTTATGAGCGTTCTGGCAATACTTCTGCTCTTTCTGCCTATAAACGGAAAAACCTGCTCGGACTGATCTCGTGCTTGCGTTTGCATAATACTTGTTTGCAGATAAACTATCTTCTGGCGAAGGCTCTCTTGTTCGGTATAGTCTAGCAACCAGTACATGTCTTTTCCCTCCACAATCCATTGGCATAAACGAACTTGTCGGCAATAACATCTACAAATGAAACATACTTTTTAGCTAAAATCTCCAAATACCCACGTTCAAACGAATCTTTTAGCATACCACAATCATATAAATCCTGAGATGTAACAGCCACCCGTTCAGAAATTATTCTACGCGCACACTCAATTGCTGCCTTCTCGGCATCTGCAATAGAACCATCAAATATAGCTTTTTCCTGCGCTTCTTTTTTCTGAAACACGATAATGAAATTGCCATCTAGGGTGCTTTTGGGAGACATAACAGTTTTAAACGATTTTCTTGGAGTAGCAATAGGCATCTCTGCACAATACACCAATCCATGTTCCTTCATCAGAGTCAGTATATAACTCCATGACTTCAGATCAAATGTGTGATAAAACATAATAAAAAAGCCATTGTTTTTTAGGGCAGGATTGATGCGCTCAATTATTGTGGTAAATATGGCATTGAAGTCGTTGATGTCCTTATTTCGGCTTGGGGCATCAGATACTACTAACTCAGACTTTAACGCCTCATCGTTGAATCCGCCCCACGCCATTACTTTATACCACAGTTGGCTATACTCAAGATATGGAACTTGGTCTGTGTAAGGTGGGTCTGTAAGTACCAAATCAACAGAATCGTCTGGGAGGATTTCTTTAGGAACAGATTGCGCTGGAACATTTTTAAGCACAACCCTGTTGCTATTAAATGAGTTTCCATCAACAAAGGTTTTACATTTTTCACCCAAAAAGCGCAAGCCCTCTTTGAACGCCTTCGCTTTCTGCTCAATAATCATTACAGCATTTCTCGATGTAACATTTACTTTCGGTAGCCAGTACGGCATTTGGCTGGATGCCTTTTTGTCGGATAGCTTAATCAAGTTAACAGCAGAAGATACCAGTAATTCAAGGATTTCATACCCATACTCGCCTTTATGTTTGTTTAATTGTCCAATAATTCTATCTAGCGCCATCAAGTTGCGATTGCAAAAATACATATAAACAGTATCGTTGTTTCCTATGGCTATACGCGAATTGGGTATTAGTGCAAGATTTTGAATATTACTTAAGTCGAGATTACCAAAAGAGTTATACTCCCTTTCAAATAAACTCGAAGCCACTTCCTTTTTTCGTCCAGAAAGTTTGCCGTTTTTTGCAGTTTTATACCAATATGTAACTGGAACAAGCACCCCATCATTCAGATTAAAGTGGCATCTTTCAAGAATTTGTATTTCTTCTGTCTCTTTGATGGTATAGATGGTATTGCATGCTGTTTTGATTTCCATGCAAAAACTATCAATCAGGACGTCTACTCTTTCCACATCCCATTTTGTTAGTGAGTCATGACAAAGCTTATATGCCAATATGTTTATGTCTGTTCCAATCACACGGCGCC
>CAYLSP010000307.1:0-2257 GCA_964385935.1 uncultured Defluviitaleaceae bacterium | reverse complement strand
AAGTGGTTAAAAGTGGTTAGGAAATACAGATTTTGGAATAGATTCCCAATAACAATATAAAAGTGGTGGCTTTATGTTTCGCGGAGAGATAAGTCATAGCATAGACGCAAAAGGACGAATTGTTATCCCCACAAAGTTTAGAAGCGATTTGGGAGACCAGTTCATCATAACAAAGGGGCTTGGAAAATGCCTTTTTGTTTTCACGCTAAATGACTGGACAAGCTATGAACAAAAAGTTCAAAACATGCCCATATCAGATGCCGACTTGCGCCGCTTTGTTAGATTTTTCTTCGGTTCAGCACACGATGCCGAAACAGACTCAAATGGACGGGTTTTAATTCCTCAGAATTTAAGGGATTATGCCGGACTTGATAAAGACATAATTTCCCTTGGTCTTCCCGGAAGAATAGAGATTTGGGGCAAGGAAAACTGGGATGAGTATAACGGCGAATCAAATTTTGTTGATGACGACTTGGCCTCAAAAATGTTTCAGCTTGGCATATAGTCTCACTAAAAAAGTTTTCGATATCTTAGTGTTTTAATTTCATTAAACCACTATAAGTAGCTTCTGAATGGATGTGATTCCTTGGATTATTTACATAAATCGGTTCTCTTTGACGAATGCATTGAAAATCTTAAAATAATTCCTGACGGCTGCTATTTTGACGGAACTCTGGGCGGAGCAGGTCACAGCCTTGGGATTTTGCAAAAACTCAACGACGACGGTATTCTAATTGGAGTTGACAGGGACGAGGCCGCCATTGTAAATGCTTTTAAAACCCTTAACGGGCATTTGAATAAAGCCATGCTAGTTAGAGGTAATTTTATTGACTCTGTTTCGATTTTAGAGAATTTGAATATACCGTCTCTTGACGGAGTTCTTCTGGATCTTGGCATATCATCAAATCAGGTTGATGACTTTGATCGGGGATTTTCCTATATGAAAGACGGAGAGCTTGACATGAGGATGGACA
The DNA here is from genome assembly GCA_964385935.1 of uncultured Defluviitaleaceae bacterium. GTDB lineage: Bacteria > Bacillota > Clostridia > Lachnospirales > WRAX01 > CAYLSP01. The sequence goes on along the minus strand of CAYLSP010000307.1, from coordinate 1,283 downwards.
AGAGAAGCCGCCTGACGGCTCAAACTGTTGTGAATCAATATGACGAGGAAGACATTCACCGTATTATAAGAGACTATGGTGAGGAGAAATGGGCGAAAAGAATTGCGGAGTTTATTGTTAAATGGCGGAAGGAAGAGCCGTTTACAACAACATTGCGACTGGTGGATTGTATAAAGGCGGCTATACCCAAAGCCGCCAGAGAAGAGAATCAACACCCGGCAAAAAGAACATTTCAGGCTATCAGGATTGAAGTCAATGACGAACTTGGCTCATTGGAGGCGGCTTTAAACAGTTTTATCAGCCTTTTAAATCCCGGCGGACGGCTTTGCGTCATAACTTTCCACTCACTGGAAGACAGAATCGTAAAAAATACGTTTTTATCACATCTGAATCCATGTACATGTCCTAGGGATTTGCCTGTATGCGTTTGCAACAGGAAGCCTGACGTAAAAATAATAACTAAAAAACCTATTTTACCGACACAACATGAAATTGAAGAGAACCCAAGAGCGCGAAGCGCCAAACTGAGAGTTTTGGAAAAGCTTTGATAAAAAATTAGGAGGGGAAAATTCTTGGCTATGAACAATTATCGACGAGATGAAAGATCCAAAAGAAGAGAACATTCCGCATCTCAGGCAAGCTATAACGATTATTTAAGAAATTTCTATTCTCCGACTTCAGAGGCTTATGCCCTGCCTGCTCCCAAAGAATATCCGGCTTCTCCAGAATATCCTGAGACTTATCCAAACAGGGATACAAGAAAGCCCGCTAAAAGGGCGAAAAGGGTAAGAAAAAGCAAGAAAAAAGCTGTACATTTAGAATATGTCCATTCAACTGAAAAGGAAAAACATCTTTCTTTTATGTCTGTTGTGCTGTTTTTTTTCCTTTTTAGCGGCGCTTTAGTTTCACTTTTGACTTTTGCGGCTGTTGGAATGAAAAATATTGAGCTTAACGACTTAAAGGCGGGACTAAAAGAGACAAAAGAAATCAGAGAAAATCTTATTGCTGACATTTCGCAGGGCATCGATTTAGCCAAAATAGAACAAACGGCAGTCAACAAATTACATATGTCAAAACCTAAGGATTATCAGATTATTGAGGTTTCCGTGCCGAAACAGACTTATTTTGTCCAGTATGAAGCGGAAACTGAAATCGAGCCTATAGAAACTGGTGTTAAAAGCATTTTGGATTTATTAAATATTAATTGGATTGATGCAAATGGGAAATGATTATTATAGAAATTCTGACAGGCGGCAAACAAGCCCCCGACCACGGAATGTCAT
>CAYLSP010000306.1:0-2257 GCA_964385935.1 uncultured Defluviitaleaceae bacterium | reverse complement strand
AGCCGTTCGCTGATAGATTTTTTACATATGAGGGATGATTTCATTCGCCACAATGTAGTTTTTATCTCATGCGGAGAGGATTTTGATACTTCAACGCCTATGGGAAAACTTATGGTTAATATTGTAATGATGTTCGCGGAGCTTGAACGGGAGACCATACAGAAGCGCATAACAGACAATTATTATGCCCGCGGCGAAAAAGGGCTGTATCTGGGTGGATATGCGCCCTTTGGATATACAAAAGTTGAAACCTATGTAAACAATCTCAAAACCTATATGTTTGAGGAAAATAAGGAAGAAAAATCTGCCCTGTTACAGATTTATAAACGATATTTGGATGGGGAAAGTCTTGATGAAATCGCCCTTTGGCTTAACGAAAATGGTGTTCTTACCAGGCAGAAAAAACAGTGGAGCAGCACCACTATCGCAAGGCTTTTACGTAACCCCGTATATGTTAAAGCAGACAGATCTGTTTTTGATTATCTTTCAGGTTTGGGCGCTACCATGAACAATGTCCCCGACGATTATACAGGTCAAAACGGATGCTTAGTTTACGGAAAGGCCGAAGACCGTAAACAAATAAAGTTTCTCAATCTTAAAAATGATTTTGTTACACTGGGTCTTCACAAGGGTATTGTGGAGCCGTCTCTGTGGCTTAGTGTTCAACATGCTCTCTTGAAAAAACGTTCACGCAGAAGCACTAATAGCCCCGCTTCCTGGCTTAGCGGCGTGGTTCAATGCGGTTGTGGGTGTTATTTTCATGTCAAAAAAAGTAAAACGCAATCTAAGGAATACCGATACCTTTATTGCCCTGGAATGAAGGCAAACACCTGCCAGTTTTGCGATACAATGCTGCCCTTAGATTTATTTGAGGACATAGCAGCGTATATTATGATTTTACATGTCTATCCTCTAATCGGGAGCCTGTGCGAAAACGTAATAAAAGATGATAATTCAATCCACAGCAACGACAAAATTTCAAATTTTATGACAGACCGTCTGCTAAAGTTGAAAAAAGTTGAAAAAATTGTTCAGACAGAATATATCCTTAAATTTCGTAATACCGTATCGATTGAAATACTTAATGAAAACAAAGAATTTATTTTAACCTGGCACTCCCTAGATATTATTACAAAAAATAAACTGTTAATCAAAATTATAAATAAACTTATAGTTTGCGGCAAGACAATTGAAATAGAATATAGAGAGGGAAGTTTTGATAAGCGTATAGATTAATATGGCTAAAATTGTTTTGTCACATCATTACCTTTACTGGACATGATGTATCGGTCTCGCAAAATTTATGTTATGCTACATAATATGACATATCAGTTTAAGGTGTGATAAATTTATTTTTTTTATTTCTACTCCATAAAAAAAGGTGTGCAGTTTAACCCGCACACCTTTTTTTCTTTTTACTTAATATTACTTATTACTATTATTTAATTACCTGTGCAACCTGAGCGATATCTTGAATGTCAATCTTTCCGTTGTTGTTGGTATCGAAGAATGCATACAATTCATCCCATTTCTGGTCATTGCTGTCGATTCCGTACCAGTCAATCATGTTGGACAGATCGATAAGATCGATAATGCCGTCGCCGTTTGTATCGAATCTTAAAACGCCGTCGCCGATTGTTGTAAATGATACGGATGCATTAGCAGTCTTAATTGCTTTGTCGCCGTTCTCATCTTTAACAACATAATCAGTTTTAAGAGTGACTTTCTCGAATGAGTTAGAGAGAATTGCGTCATCCCATGCGCTAAGCATGAGTTCGCCGATTGCGTCAATATCATAGCTTGGTTTCATAACAGTAACTTTTACTTGACCAGAAGTAACTTCTGGGTTGCCAACAACTGTAACACCTTCAGCTGCCTTGAATCCTCTGTACTGGAATGCGCTGCCGTTAAAGTTGAAAGTAAGAACTGCTGTGTTGCTGCTTACTTTGTTATTAAAGCCAGCGTTAAGTTTTACATAATCTCCAGCCTTAATGCTGTGAGAATTAGTTGTAAGTTTAAGTCCGTCAAGGTTGCCCTGTGTTGCGCCAGTGAGTACAAGTGGGCTGTGTGCTGCGCCGCCTGCAAAGTCGATAACAACTTCAATATCCTCAATGGAGTTAATGCCTAATGCTCTTGGGTTGAATGTAGTAGTATATTTGCCTTCGCCAAGTGCTACTACGTTAACAGACTTGCCGTTAACAACTGCAGTTACAGCACCTGGTTCTGAATCATGAACAGTAAACGGAATAGTGATGTC
>CAYLSP010000305.1:0-2275 GCA_964385935.1 uncultured Defluviitaleaceae bacterium | reverse complement strand
ATTGAGCGGCTATTTGAGTTCTTTCGGAAATCATTCTCGTGTAAACAGCAGCCTTATTATCCGCAGGCAAGTCAAATTGCTTAATTTGAATATCAATTAATTCAATTCCATATTCATTCATCTGTGTTCTTACAGACGTAGCAATTTTTTGATCAAGGTCAGTTCTTGTAGAAATTGCTTCTGATTGATTCAAAGAGCTCAAAAGAGTTTTAGCTGAGTTATAAACGGATGCGTCAAGGCGGCGTTCGGCTTCTCCAAGACTACCTACTGTTTTAAGGAATGTTTTAGGATCTCTTATTTGCCAGACAACATAGCTTGATAAAGTCATTGCCTTTTTATCAAGAGTTAATACGTCTGATGGATTCAAATTATAGAGCAGGGCGTTACTTGGAAGCTTTGTAACTGTATCAAGGAAAGGAACTTTGAATTTTATTCCGGGTTCCTGATAAACGGCGATTATTTCTTCAAACCTCTTTATACAAACGCTTTCATTCTCAGGCACTGATACAATAGATGCTCCGATGCCAATTATGAGCAAAATTGCCACAACTGAGCCAACAATATAAGTTGTAACTTTTTTAGTCGACAATGTTTTCGCCTCCCTGTAAACCGCCTGCTATTGCAGCGTCATTTTGCCTGTTATCTCGGCTTGTATTTTGACCGTCTATATTAAGAACTTTAAGGGTGTCGCTTCCCCCGTCTACAAACACTTTTACATCGGGCAGAATCTGCTCCATTGTTTCGAGATAAATACGGCTTTTCGTAATATCCTTATTTAAAATATACTGTTTAAACATTTCGTTAAAGCGGGCAACCTGACCTTTTGCTTCGTTAATGCGTGCCTCTTTGTCGGCTTCGGCTTCCTTAATAATTTTATCTGCTTCGGCTCTGGCCTTTGGTATTACTTCATTATTATAGGTGTTCGCCAGATTGATTTCCGTATCTTTGTGCTGTTTAGCGTTTTCTACATTTTTAAAGGCGGCAATGACTTCCTGTGTCGGCGGCTCTGTGTCCTGAATCGTAAGGTTTGACACAACGATGCCTAAATCATATTCATCAAGTTTATATAAAACCGATTCTTTAACTTTTGCCTGAATTTCGCTTTTCGCCGTGGTTAATACGTCGTCAACGTTATAGCTGCTAACAACAGACCTAGCTTCGGCCTGTAAAATATTTCTCAAAAGCCCTTCGGGATCGGCTGAGTTAAAGAGATATTTTGTAGGGTCAGAAACTCTCCACTCCACATAGAAATCAACGGTAACAAAGTTGAAATCCTTCGTAATCATAAAGGATTCAGATTCTACTGATTCGTTTGTCTCTTCAACAGTGCGGTAGCCGAATTCCATTCCGTTTGTTGTCATTTTTACGTTTCTTACAGACTGGATAAGGGGAATTTTAAAATGCAGTCCCGCATCTGAGGTTGAAATAGCTTTTCCAAACTGCATAATGACGGCCTTCTGCTGTTCGTTGACGGTATAAAAACTGTTAAAACCAAGTAATAGAACAATCAGAACCCCAATTCCTATTTTGATGCTCTGTGAAACCTTTTTAAGTTGTTCAGGATCCAATATACTCACTCTTTTCTATAATATATTTATTTGCCGATGGGCGGCTTTTTGCCTGTCATATAAATTATTTCCTCTTCGCCACTGTCCTCCGGTTCAGTAATTACTGCAGCCGATTTTTTAATAATTAATTTTTCTCTGTTTATTATTATGCCAAATATTGCACCAAGAATCCCGCCTGTAATATGAGTCATTCTTGACACATTATCAACAATCATAACGCCGGACATAACCTCTTTCCCAATAAAGACAACTATACTAAGTATGAGAGTGAAGGGAATCATGCCCTCCTTCAAGTTTACAAAGGAGCTTAGGACAATCATCATGAACACAACGCCGCTTGCACCTAAAAGTCTTGTATCTGTAGAAATCAGCATGTGTATGACTCCTGTTATTATAACGGCTGTTATTATCAGAAGTAAAAGCTTCTTCCAACCGTATTTTTCTTCAAGCGGAGGCCCTACTAATAGAATTATCAGAAAGTTATTAAAAAAGTGTTCAAAATTGGCGTGCCCCAGAGCATAGCCAAAAACTCTTACATAAGTCAGCGGGTCGGACAATGGGCTTCGATAGACTGAAAACAAAGTCAAGCTAAGCTTATTACCCATTGCCATATCTAGAAGAAGAACCACAAAGGAGATTATTGTATAGGTAAGAATCAGCGGCGAATTATACTGAATTTTTTTCATGAAATTGTGTACTGGCGTCAA
>CAYLSP010000304.1:0-2294 GCA_964385935.1 uncultured Defluviitaleaceae bacterium | reverse complement strand
CTCATATTTCCAGTTTACACCATTTTATAAGCGTTTACAAGTTCGATGACTATACTTCAGAATTGTTTAGAAGAGATATAGGGGAGTCATCGCCATTTGGGATTGAAATCCTTCCTATCACTGAGATTAACATATTATATCCTGTTGTCGTCCGGACCGCCGTACTTCAAGAGAATATAATATCCAAAAACCCTGTAAATCTGGGATTTTATAGACAAGCAGATAGATAAATGTGTTGCCTAAAGAGGCAGTAGAAGAAATATATGTTTCTGTTGAGGATGACGGGATAGGAATGTCTGTTCAAGAGTTTTCTGACAGATGGATGAAATTAGCATACAATCGATTACGTTATCAGGGCGAATTTGCTGAATTTCCACAAGAACGTTCTTTTATAAAAAGACGAGCCTACGGTCGAAATGGGGTTGGACGGCACAGTATGCTTTGTTTTGGAAATAAATATCGAGTAGAAAGTTGGAAAAACGGCACTTCAAATACTTTTGAAATAGTGCCTGGCGGGGGCGAAAATGCTTTTCAAGCAACTTTACTTCACTCATATCTTAAAGCGGGTCATGGGACTATAGTCTCCGCAAGAATTGATAGAAATCACCCCAATGTCGAATTAATTGCATCTATTTTAGCTGCTAGGTTTATGTTCGATCCGCAGTTTAAGTTATATATAAATGATCGACAGATTAGCCTCGAAGAATTCGGAGGTATTATTTGCGAGGAAGAAATTATAGTTTCAGATGATATAAACTTAAAAATAATGGCTCTCTCTTCAGAAAGTACTGCAAGACGTTCTCAACAGCATGGTATAGCTTTTTGGGTTAACAGACGATTGGTCGGGGAACCAACCTGGATTATTAATAAGAAAAACCTAACAGACGGTCGAACTACCATTGCTAAACAATATACTGTGATTGTACAGACCGACGATTTATTATCTGATATAACCGAAGACTGGACAGAACTAAAAAAGAATAAAAGAGTATCAGCAGTATATGATGCTGTGGAAGATTCTACAAATAAACTCTTTAAAGATTTGGGCAAAGAAAAAAGAGAAGATTTAAAGAAACATGTTGTTCGTAGATTTGTTGGTGAAATACAAAAAATGGATTACTCAAAAAGGAGAGAAATACTAGAGTTAGTCGATCAAATGGTTGAGAATCTCCAGAATTATCAAAAAGTTATCTCGAAACAACTGTGTCGAAGTTAATTGATATAGACAAATCACGCAATAAGAGGCTCTTATTTGAACGAATCTTCTCTCTCGCAGAGCGATGCAGAAAAGCTTAACCGTATCCTGGACGAATGGGACATTTCTGACATGGAATTTGTTCTGGACGAAATTGACAGGCGTATCGCTACAGTTCAGGCCATAGAAAAATTTTCAGCTATAGAAGGTATGGATGAATTACACGTTCTTCACCCTCTTGTTTTAGAAGCAAAATGGCTATTTGGACCTGAATATGATTCGACATTTTATATTTCAAATCGGAGAAAATCAACCATCTTGCGAAAATATTTAAAAAGGCCAGAAGCAATTGCAAATGCTTCTATTCCATTAAAACGTCCTGATATTATTGTTTTTGATAATGGTAGCCTTATTGGATATGTAACCGAGGAACTCAATACTGAAACTCAGCTATCAGAATATAAACGTTTGCTGTTAATTGAGCTTAAATGTGGTGGTAAAGAAATAACATCGACCGAGATGGCACAAACAGAAGAGTACATAAATGAGTTGTACTATTCAAATGCCCTCAACAGTAACATTAAAATTGATGCCTATACTGTTGGAGAAACTGTAAATAACCATATGGGACGGTCAAAAGACATCAGGGATAATTACGGGAATATTTGGGGTAGAATTGTTGCAGCTTCCTAACAGCAGAAATCAGGCTGTTTGGTCTAAAAAAGCAATTATCCGAACGATACGACAAAATGGGTGCAAGCGACCTACTTGAATAGATTCTTTGAGAAAGAAGTTGGAAAAGAACCGGGCAAAACTTGCAAGAGCCTATGATTCGTATTTGGATGGGATTGACAGCAAAGAGCTATACAGACAAACTAAGACGTCTCTTGACAAAGAATATGAGGAAACTCTCAAAACAATCAGCGAGCTTCAAAACGCTCAGACAGAAGTAATAAACAGCCGATTTCAAGAACGGTTAAGAAATATCGTAGAGCTGTTGTCTTCTGAATGCGAAATGGGGATGAAGCAAGAGGCGATTAGGGCTATAGTCATCGAACTTGTAAACGCTTATAAAATGGTGTAAACTGGAAATATGAGC
>CAYLSP010000303.1:0-2308 GCA_964385935.1 uncultured Defluviitaleaceae bacterium | reverse complement strand
GTTTTATAATAGTTTAAATAATTTCACTGAAATCGAAAAAATGGGAGTTTGAACAAGTATAGAGGTTTTTGGTGAGCTTGTAGAAAGCCCCGGAAGCAAACAGCCATTTGAGATTAAAGCCGCAAAGATTACAGTTTTAGGAGAATCGCCCGAAGATTATCCTCTTCAAAAAAAGCGTCATACACTTGAATATCTTCGCCAAATCGCTCATTTAAGACCAAGGTCAAATACTTTTTCTGCTGTTTTCAGAGTAAGAAGCGTAGCCGCTTTTGCAATTCATAAGTTTTTCAACGAAAGAGGATTTGTCTACTGCCACGCACCATTAATAACTGCCGCCGACGCAGAAGGCGCGGGAGAAATGTTTACCGTTACAACAATGGATCTTGAAAAACCACATCTTATGCCGGACGGAAAGACAGTTGACTATTCAAAGGACTTTTTTGCAAGATCAACAAAACTCACCGTTACAGGGCAGCTTAACGCCGAGACATTTGCCCTTGCCTTTGGCGATACTTATACCTTCGGGCCAACATTCAGAGCTGAAAATTCAAATACTACTAGACATGCGGCCGAGTTCTGGATGATTGAGCCGGAAATTGCTTTTGCCGATTTAAGTGATAACATGGATTTAGCTGAGGATATGCTAAAATACATTATTAACTATGTTTTAGACACATGCCCCGAAGAAATGGAATTTTTCAACGAATTTATTGACAAGGGGCTTCTTGAACGTCTTAAAAAAGTAGCTAATTCGGAGTTTAAGAGAGTTACGTACACCGAGGCTGTTGAAATCCTTGAAAAATCCGGCGAAAAATTTGAATATCCGCCGAAATGGGGCATGGACATCCAGACAGAACATGAAAGATATCTGTCCGAGAAGCATTTTAACGGACCAGTATTCGTAACCGATTATCCAAAGGATATAAAAGCCTTTTACATGCGCCTTAACGACGACGGAAAAACCGTTGCCGCCTGTGACTGCTTAGTGCCCGGAATTGGCGAAATAATCGGCGGAAGCCAGAGGGAAGAGCGACTTGACTATCTGGAAAAAAGGATAGAAGAAATGGGGCTTAATAAGGAAGAATACTGGTGGTACTTAGACCTTCGTAAATATGGCGGTGCGGTTCATTCAGGTTATGGTCTTGGCTTTGAAAGGCTTCTGATGTACATTACGGGAATTTCAAACATACGTGACGTTATTCCTTTCCCGAGAACAGTTAAAAACGCTGAATTTTAATAAAGGGGATTGGGATGAAAGAATATTTTAAAAAGCATGTACTGAAAGATGGAACTGAATTAGTCATTCGCAATCTAGTCCCTGGTGATGCCGCTGAAATTGCAGAGTTTTCAAGGGCAGTTGATGCCCAATCAATGTTTATCGGGCGTGATTCAAGAGAATCTTATTTAATTACTGAGGAAACTGAACTCAAAAAAATTCAGGATCAAGCTATAAATGACCGCTTTTTCAGGATTGTTTCCGAAATAGATGGAAAAATTATCGGTGACTGCGGAGTTAAGTGCGTTCGTGAAAACATAAGATTTCTTCATAGATGCAATATAGGATTAGTGATTGACAAGGAATATTGGGGTTTGGGCATAGGCAAAATCCTGATGGAAGAGAGCATAGAATGGGCAAAGAAAAACGGGTATGAACAAATGGAGCTTGAAACAGTAACGGAAAATAAAAGAGGCATTGCTCTTTATGAAAAGCTTGGATTTGTAAAAACAGGGACAATACTTAGGTCTATGAAATATGCCGATGGAACTTATATCGACAGCCTTGCCATGACTCTGATTTTTTAACAAAATCATGCGGAGAGATTGCTATGTGGATTCTTTACGCTTTGCTGTCCGCATTATTTGCGGCATTAACATCTATTCTGGCTAAAATCGGGATTGAAAATGTTAATTCCACTTTAGCCACGGCAATTAGGACAGTTGTCGTCCTCATAATGGCTTGGGGGCTTGTCTTCTTAACGGGCAAACAGCATGAAATAACCAATATAGGCCAAAAAAGCTGGTTGTTTCTTGTGTTGTCCGGCTGTGCCACTGGACTGTCATGGCTCTTTTATTACTATGCGTTGCAGCTTCAAGACGCCTCAAAGGTAATCCCCATTGACAAATTCAGCGTTGTAATAAGCCTTGTTCTTGCGTTTACGATTCTGGGCGAAGCTGTGAGCGCAAAGGCTATAATTGGGGGATTGCTGATTACAGCTGGAACTTTTGTACTTATATTATAATAAATGTTCATGTTAGTCATGACCACCCGCTAAGCGGGTGGCTTGATATTAGCCCTATAAGGGCATGG
>CAYLSP010000302.1:0-2312 GCA_964385935.1 uncultured Defluviitaleaceae bacterium | reverse complement strand
TATAATCGGGGCGATAGAAATCTTCGCTAATAAGTATTTCACTGGAAACCGCCACTGCATCGGGGTCAAACAGCATACAGCTCAGGACCGCCAGTTCAGCGTCCTGATCATTTGGCGGTATTCTGTTAATTGACTGCATTTCATCTTGTGCCAAAAAGATCATCCTTAAACCAATTAATTCTCCCCAACCACGCTGACGTTGACTTTAGCCGTCACCTCATAGGGAAGTTTAATATCAACCTGTTTTTCGCCCACAGTTTTTATAGGGTCGCATACTATTTTCTTTTTATCAATTTTGAAGCCCAGCTGTTCATCAAGAGCCTGAGCTATTTCCTTTGAAGTAACCGAACCGAAAACCTTGCTGTTTGCACCAACTTTAACTTTTACAATAACGGTTTTCTCGGCCAGAGCCGCCTTTATTCTATTAGCGTCCTCTATGTCGCTTAACCTCTTCATTTCTTCACTTTTCTTTTTCGCTTCTAATTTCGCCAAATTTTCCTTTGTTGCTTCAACCGCCAGGTTCCTTGGTATAAGAAAGTTGCAAGCGTGTCCGTCGGAAGCATTTATAATCTGCCCCCTTTTTCCTGTTCCCTTTATGTCCTCTAATAAAATAACTTTCATTTCAAGGCCTCCTTTATATAATCATCAATAGCTAACTTTAGTAAAGTAATTACTTCTTCGGCACTTTTCCCTTCAAACTGAGCTCCCGCAACAGACTGGTGTCCGCCACCACCAAGCTTTTCTACAATGCGCTGGACGTTAATATATCCAAAGCTTCTGGCTGAGACGTAAACTCTTCCGTCACTTACTGAAAGTACGAAAGAGGCTTCAATGCCGGAAATGTTCAGTAGTTCGTCGGCAGCCTGAGCAGCAGTAAGCGTCTGATTCTTTACACCGCCCGGAACAATTGATATGGCTATATTATTATGAAATATCTCTGAATTTCCAATAGCCTCCATCTTGCCTCTGAATGCGTCGAAACTGCTTTGGAACAAAAGCCTGACTCGAATAGTATCCGCGCCCATTCTTCTGAGATAAGCGGCGGCTTCAAAGGTTTTTGCGCCAGTTTTAACGGTGAAATTTTTTGTATCAACAGTTATACCCGCCAGAAGAGCATCCGCCTCAATTGTATTCAGTTTAACCTCGCGCTTAAAATATTGAAGCATTTCAGTTATAAGCTCGCAAGTAGAAGACGCATATGGCTCATGATAGACTAGAACTGCATTGTCGATAAATTCAGCACCCTTCCTGTGGTGGTCAAAAACCACAACTTTCTTGCAATTTTCATAATAAAGAAGCTCTCCGCCGTCCAAAATATTTGGTCTGTGAGAATCAACCACAACAACAAGGCTGTAAGGCGAAAGAATTTCCTGTGCATCTGCTGTTGTTATAAAAGCACTCGAATAATTTTTATCCCCAATAAGACGGTTATAAAGATATGAAATTCCGTCGGCTACTTTATTTAAGACAATTTTACTGGTAACGCCGGAAGTAAGCGCCATTCTATGAATTCCCACAGCCGCACCAAGGCAATCCAAATCCATATTTTTATGACCTATTATGATGACGTTTTTGCTTCCGTCCATGAGTTCTTCAAAAGCCGAGGCTTTTATTCTTGACCTGACTCGGGAATGAGATGGAGTTTCCTTAGATGTCCCGCCAAAAAAGTGAAATGTGTCGCGGTCTTTTACAAGAACTTGATCCCCACCCCTGCCAAGAGCCAAATCCATTGCTGCCAGAGCAAATTCCATAGACTGAGCAGGTGTTTCCCCGTTAATCCCCATTCCGATACTAAGGGTCGCGGGTATTCTATTTCCAACGTCAATTTCTCTTATCTGCCCTAAAATATCAAACTTCTTTTCCTTCAAATATTCAAACTTATTAGCAGGACAAATAAACAGATATTTATCCTTTTCATATTTTTTAATAATGCCGGAGGTCTTTTTAGCCATAGCACTTATTTTTCTATCAATAAGGGCGACAAGTAACGGTCTTCGGATGTCTTCAACAGTTTCTAAAACTTCATCAAAATTGTCAATGATGAGAAGAGCAACCAAAATTCTGTCTAAACTACAATTCGCGTTTTGTCCATAACCCTCATCCTTCACAAAAAAGAGAATTTTTTCTGATTGCCCATTCAAATCCTTTGCAGAAATAAAATAATTATTGCCATTAATAATGGCTGCCTGTTTTTTAACGTCATCGTCATAGGAAGGAATTATTTCATTAATCCTTTTAGACAAACAGTCCGAACATTCAAATATATCACTTGCATATGTTATACGTTTATTTTTAAGTATTAAAAAAGGAAA
>CAYLSP010000301.1:0-2320 GCA_964385935.1 uncultured Defluviitaleaceae bacterium | reverse complement strand
GGTTTTTGTTTTCTTTCGCCATAATCGTATGGATTTTTGCGAATTACTTTACCTTTTGTGGCATGTATCAGTTTGCTATCCCAATTCGCCCAACCTATATGGATAATAGGATAGTTGTTATAACAGTAGTAGCCTTTCTTGCCCCATGATTTATATTTCCCACCCATAAAGCTGTTTTTAAGACTTTGGTCTTCGGTAAACTTAGCTCTCGTATTCATCGTGTGGTAAAACAACTTATAAACTCGCCAGCCAATTTGCGAGAAACATTCGTTAAATCTATTCATTCCGCTGTAATAGTTGTGGATTCCTACTACATAAGTAACCCATGCATTGAAATTTTCAAAATTCGGCTTTTTCCGAATGGCTTTTAGAAGTTCACCACATTTTTCTACAATTTCATCTGCTTTTGATTTGGGAAGTTTATTTACTACAATAAATTTCCCTTTCCTGTAATGATTGTTGGTGTTTTGCTTGAAAACATAAAACTCATAACCGAGATATTTCATATTCCCTTGGGTTAGGTCGTATATTTTTGTCTTATCCACGTTAATTTTAAGCTTCATATTTTGGGTAAGATATTTAGTGATACTGAATTTGAATCTTTCAGCATCACCCTTTTTCTTGCATAACACCAATATATCATCGGCATACCTTACATGAATGCCTATTTTCAGGTTGGTTCGCCCCATGTTTGTGCGTTTGGCAGTTGAGTGACAAAACTTTTTAACTGTTTCATCGTGCCAACAGTCTCCTTGCTCTTTTAACCAAACGTCAAATCTGTGGAGATATATGTTGCTGATTAATGGACCTATTGCACTGCCTTGTGCTACGCCAAGTGAATTTTCCATTTTACAGGAATCCTCATAGTAACCTTTCTTAATAAATCTATAAATGTAGTTGAGGATTACTTGGTCTTTTATGCCTATGTGCCACATCTCACGATAAGCTATTTTGGGGTCTATTGTTCCAAAATAATCTTCAAGGTCTATGGAAAGCACGTAAGGCATTGTTTGGCATTGCAGTTTTACCTTGGCAAGTGCGTTATGTGTGCTTACTTGTTCACGGAATCCGAAGGAACTATCGACAAATTTAGTTTCGCAGTATGGTTCTATCACAAGTTGAATACATTTCTCAACTAATTTGTCCCATATTGAACAAATGCCTAAAGGTCGCATTTTACCACTTTTCTTATCGCCTTTCGGGATATATTTCCGCCTTACATAGTCCATCTTTTTGTTTAGCAAGCGGTCTTTAACTATTTCAGAAAGTTCGAGAATTGAATAATCCTCTAATGTTTGATAATTTGTGCCATCTTCACCTTTTGCCATTCGTCCGCCTGATTTGCTTAATTGGCGCACTGCAAGTGCAACGTTATTGGCTTCAAAAACCATCGGGTGTAATAACCGCATATCAATTTTACCGTCTTTATAGTCATTGAATCGCTGTGCCATATCCACATAATAAATATTGTTTGTACTCATTTGGCTGTGCTTTCGCCTCGCTTCCGTATGATTAGCCTCTTGCGTCTAACTCGGCGAGATTTAGAGCATTGCTTTACCGTTCAAAGTAAGACTGGAGCCCTTCGCTACTCCCTATTTCTTGATAGGGTATCTACGCTACTACGGCTCCTGTGACTACCCATTCATAATCTTTCTTATCCTACCCTTTCGGTGCGGATAGTCCTCAATTATTACTGAATCGTTGGGCAGTTCCCATTTATCGATGCGTCTGCTTTAATGCTATACTTAGGACTCCTCTTTATTCCGTAAACCCAGATTTCTCTGATGGGAAGCACTTATTTTTCTGCTTTCTTTTACGATTTTCACGTATTCTACAGTGACCATAACACTGTCCCCCATAACAACATTACTAAGTTGCGTGAGGTGGGTTTATTTGAATGCCTTCTTTCATGAAAATTTTACATACAAGTTCAGGCATACCACGTAACGAAACGTACAAGTCGAGGAAATTGTATCCATATATAGCAGAACCCGGGGTGTAACATCACTGCCAGTGTCCCCGTCTTCACCTATGCTTCGCGACTGCCTGTTACCAGAACAGCCGGCAGGAGTATTAGTCAAGGTCGGATACATAAGATATTTGGCTCTTATGCCGCCTTCAGCAGGGAATTTTATTCCCTGTGTGCTTATTTGCATAAGCACAACGCAATCAATTACCTACAAGGTACATGGGAATACGTCCTTGTCAGGTTTATAGCTGTGTTCTCCCAACTACAGGAGCTTTTACGCTATAATTAATGGCGCACAGTAGTCGTGAATGAGAAAATTGTGTTTATCATATTTCTTATCCACCACACCAT
>CAYLSP010000300.1:0-2320 GCA_964385935.1 uncultured Defluviitaleaceae bacterium | reverse complement strand
ATGTACATAAACTCCATCCGGCACAGTCAAATGAGTTGGGGCGAAGTTCCATATGGCACGCACACCGTTTAAAACCATTAAATCGCAAATATCTTGCGCATGGGCTTTTGGCACGGTTATAATTCCTATTCTTATATTCAGTCTTTGAAAAAATTTCGGAAGGGCGGAAATATGCATAACCGGCTTACCGCCTTTTTCAAGACCAACAATATTATCATCTGTGTCAAAGGCGGCTAAAATCTTGACACCATAGTCCTTGAACCCTTCATATGAAAGCAGTGCCCGACCAAGTTGTCCTACTCCCACAAGCACAGCCTCATTATTATTGTAATATCCCAGAGAATCCCCGATATGTTTAAGCAGTTCCCGAACGTCAAATCCTGTGCGGGGCTTGCCGCCATTTTCGCTTACCGCCGCTAAGTCCTTCCGGACAACAATATCATTCAATTTAAGTACACTGGCAATCATTGTTGAAGAAACATTGTAAATCCCCTGTTCATCGAGCTTCCTCAAATAGTTGTAATAATCCGGCAATCTCTTAAATGTCTGTATTGGTATAGGCTTTAAACGGTGATTCATATCGCTCATTCCTTCCAAAAATTCATGCAATATCGATATTATTATACCGAGTTGAAAATAATTTGTCAAACGTTGATTTCGCAACAATTTGTCTCCAAAAGAATATTATATAAGACAAAGTTAACCAATATTAACTCCATTTTTAATAAATTTTAAAGGATACTTGAGTTGTTACATAGTTTAAAATTAACTTAGAATGGTTTCAAATTGGGGTTGGTATAAGAAGGAGGATATTATTTTGAAATTTAGTAATTTAACACCAATCAATGGATTTGACATCAAGGACCTCAACAACGCTAGGCAAAATAACTACGCGTGGTCTATGGCTGAGCTAGACAATTTTATTTATGTTGGTACGGGAAGAAACATTTTAGTAAACATCATCAAAGCGATTGAGCCAAGAACTGCTTTACCGGACCTGATAAAACCTGACCCCATAGACAATCTTGCGGAAATATGGCGTTATGAAAAAGAGGGGCAGCTTAATTGGGAGCGTGTTTATAAGGCTCCCATAGGTTCCGGAATAACGGGATTCAGGTATATGATAAAACATGTTCCGTTCGGTGGCAGTCCATGTTTATTCGCCGCTGCATTCGGTAATAGGGTACAAGTACTAAAGACAACTAACGGAGTTAACTGGTTTCCTGTGCCGGGCACACTGGAGGGCACATCCTCCAGAGCAATGATTAACCACAACGGTAAACTATATATAGCAACAATTGATGAAGAGAATTTAAGCAGCGTTCCGTTTTTGTACAGCAGCCCAGATCCTGAATTTTATCCATGGGAAAAAGTAATAGACGTTAATAGCCCAAATTTTGATCCAGATAAAAACCCTAAAGGCGCAATTAGCAACATGGCGGTTTTTAATAACAGAATTTATGTAGCCACAAGCAGTCCGAACGGTGCAGCCGTTTGGAGAACAAATGGAAAAGAACCAAAACTAAACGACTGGACACTGATTGTAGATAATGGCTTTGGCGATCCGGCAAATAAATATACTCTGAGTATAGGTGTATTTAATGATTATCTCTATATCGGAGCTACAAAACAACTGCCCTTAGCATGGCTTTTACCAATGGGCTGCGATGTTATTAGAATAGACAGACACGATAAATGGAGTTTGGTGGTGGGCGGAAATCCGTTATTGCCATTATTATCACAAAGTCCGAACAAAAACAGAAGTCTTTCAGGGCTCACTTCCGGATTTAATAATCCATTTAACGTATACGCATGGCAAATACAGGAATATAATGGAAAGCTGCTCATAAGCACCTTTGACGATTCCAGCAACATGGAAGTGGTACTGACTACGCTTTTAGCAAATAGAGAAGCTTTATATCAGCTAATCGGTGTCGTGGTAACTAATATATTAATAGAAGTTTATAAGAGTGTAGTGGAGATTTTAAGAGCAATCCGCTATCCAATCGGATTTGACTTATATATTTCTGATGATGGAGTTAACTTCTGCCCTGTATTCTTAAATGGGCTTAATAACCCACATAACTATGGGGGAAGAATGCTTTTCGTAGATGAACATAATGATTTATATCTGGGAACGGCAAACCCATTCCAAGGCTGCGAAGTTTACAAGGCTCATGGCTTAGATCGTTGTTCTGAAAAATTATATTATAAAGATAACTATAAAAGCCTTTGGAAGGCTCGCGAAATATTACTTGAAAAATACAGCATAATTGAGGAAAATGCTCCGATTATCATGAAATTTATGCAAAATAATGGA
>CAYLSP010000299.1:0-2334 GCA_964385935.1 uncultured Defluviitaleaceae bacterium | reverse complement strand
TTGTGCTTTTCGACGAGGCTACATCCTCTCTTGATCCGATAACCGAGAGGGCTGTGCTTGACACTTTTATTAAGTCTATGGCAGGTAAAACTGCGCTTATTGTGGCGCACAGGCCGTCAGCTATATTGTCTTGCGACCTGATTATGATGATGGAAAACGGAAAAATCGCGGCTTCCGGAACCCACGCCGAGCTGTTGGAGCATAGTGAACACTACAAGGCATTGTTTGAGGAGGTTGAAGTTAGTGGAAGTATCTAAAGGGCAGGCGGCGAAGTTTGTGCTCGGATTCAGTAAGCCGTATAGATTGCCGTTTATTGGCGGCGTTCTTCTCGCACAGTCAGGGAGCGCGCTTTTTCCTATCAGCGCCTCTTTGATGATTGGCGGTGTCACGGCGGAACTGACAAAGGGGAACGCATTGGGTGTGGCGTTTATCAGCATAGGCATATTTCTTGTGACGATTCTCGTCAGTGCTATTGGCGGATTGGGGAGATTGATTTGGCAAAGTGCTTCCGCAAAAGTGACCCGCGACTTCAAGGCCGCAATTTTCAGCTCATTCGTAACAAAAAGCGTTGAATCAACCGAACACTCAGGGCTTGGCATAAACGCCATTAATGCTGATGCCGACGCTGCAGCAAGATTATATACATTCTTCCTTAGCAGGTTTTCATGGCTATTTATGAGCGGTGTGCCCAATACCATTGCTATATTTCTGATAGATTGGAGGATTGGTCTAATTACCCTCGGAATTTCGCTCTTTTGTATCGGTGCAATGTCACTTTTCATAAAGCCATCAGCACGGGTTAATAAATTGAGAAAAAGCGTCCACGCTGAAAGCCGAAAGTCTCTTGGCGATATACTTACTGGAGCGGCGGCTATTCGCGCCTTTGGCGCTCAACAAAAGGCATATTCCGAATATGACAACCTTATTTATAAGGTGTTTCGGCTTTATCTAAAAGAGAGTAACTATGGAGGGTTAAGCACTATCTTTGCCTACTCAATGGTTTTCCTGACAACACTCGGAATATTTGCTGTAGGTGCGGCTTTTGTCGCTGACGGCTCTCTCGGCTTCCCTCTGTTAATGATGATACTACCGTTGGCCACTGCATCCGTGAACGCGTTAGAAAATCTTGGATGGCATCTGACATATGTTCAGGATCCACTAATTGCCTGCCAAAGGGTATATACATCAATGGATGGAAAGATTCCCGAAAAGCTATCTAACGAAAATGTCGACTGGGATGGCCGTTACCATTTAGAAATAGACATACCCGAGTTCAGCTATAAAGGCGCTGAAGGCGAAGTGCTGGAGGACATTAAGTTGAAAATTGAAGAAAACGAGTTTGTTACGTTTATTGGCGAATCCGGCTGTGGTAAATCCACACTGCTCCGGGCTGTCCTGGGATTTTATGACAGGGATAACATAGGTCTGACAATAGGTAACTTGAGTTATTCTCACAAAAACATTTTACAGTGGCGCGGACTTTTCGCATATGTTGACCAGAGTTGCAAACTTTTCGATATGACCATTGGGGAGAATATAGCTTTAGGCAAGAAAGGTGCAAGCTCAGAGGAAGTCCGCGAAGCCGCAAAAGCCGCCCATGCCGATGGATTTATCTCTAAACTGGAAATGGGCTATGATAGCCCAGTCGGCGAAAAGGGACAGAGTCTTTCAGGTGGAGAAAAACAGCGCATTGCCATAGCGCGCGCACTAGTACGAAAGTCTCCGATACTAATTTTCGACGAGGCCGGCAGCGCGCTTGACACCGAAACCGAAAAACGTATTATGGAAGAAATGAAAACCCTTAGCGAAAATCATACTGTGTTGACTGTTACACATAATGTAATGAGCGTCCAGGCCGCCGATAGAATAGTAGTGCTAGACGGCGGAAGGATTGTTGGAAATGGCAGTCACGCTGAGTTAATCCAAAGTTGTGAAAAGTACAGGGAGTTATTAGCCAAGGGCCTAATGTCGGTACTTAACAGTAGATAGCGATTTTTAAGGGTAGTCTGAGAGATTGAAAACCCTTTAAAATCAAGGATTTTTGGCTCAAAATCCTGTTTCTTCCCACTACTTGGGGATGTCTTGCAAAACCACAAAAAAGTCCTCGAAAAAGGTAAAAGGATAGAAGTAGGATAGAAAAAACCAAAATTTTTACTGATAAAAGCATTTAGAAAGAGCAACAAATATCACATCCCGAAATAGGCTTTGATAGAAAAACGCCACAGCATAAGCGCAATTTGATATAGCAGTTATTGAGGCGGCTTTATTACGTTAAATCAAGAATGTTTGTTGACATATTGAATAATTATGATAATATAAGGTAAACATTATAAT
>CAYLSP010000298.1:0-2343 GCA_964385935.1 uncultured Defluviitaleaceae bacterium | reverse complement strand
AATAGAATTTGCGGAGGTCAACGTATAACCCTTTTCATTAAGCAAAGAGTTAAATTCCTTATCACCAAATATTTTTTTAACCCCAGTTTGAGCCTGGTCAAAATTTCCCGGAATGGCTAAAACAAGCACATTTTTTCCCTCTTGAGTAACCATTTGAAGCTTTTGAATTTCACTCGTTCCTCCGTCTGGATAGAAAACGCAAATTTCTGTGCCCTCAACTCCAGCAAAGCCATCCAAAGCAGCCTTTCCAGTGTCACCAGAGGTGGCAGCCAAAATAACGGCTTTTTTGCCCGAATTTATTTTTTTAAGAGAAGCTGTTAACAAATAGGGCAGCATTTGAAGCGCAAAATCTTTAAAAGCCGAGGTTGGCCCATGAAAAAGCTCTAAAACTCCAGTTTTGTTATCAATCCAATGAACTTCCGGCGAAAAGCTTGCATAGGCTTTTTGTGAATAGCCAAGAAGCTCATCATAAGTAAATTCAGGCAAAAATTTTCCCATAACCGTCGCAGTACACTCCGGATATGAAAAATCTTTCATTTTTTCAATCTCAACGATTGAAAACTCTGGGAAAGATTCGGGCAGAAAAAGACCGCCATCCGGAGCAATTCCCATGACAATGGCTTCTGCTCCACTAAATTTCTTGTCTCCTCTTGTTGATACATAGTTCATAGTAAAGACTCCTTAGTTGATAAAGTTGCTTCTGTTTTATCTCTCTTCAAAAACTCCGAATTTTCTGAATCGTTCATAACGTTTGTCTAGCATTTCCTGTTTATCCATTTTTAATAATTTCGGAATGGAAATTAGCAAATTGGATTTTATATCATTGGCAGTCAGCTCAAAGTCGCTGTCTGCTCCGTCTTCCGCCTCTAAAATAATTTTATCAATAACTCCGTTTTTCAGGAGGTCATCAGCTGTAAGTTTCATAAGTTCTGCGGCCTCGGCGGCTCTTGAAGAATCACGCCACAAAATACTCGCAAAGCCCTCCGGCGATAAAACCGAATAAATCGAATTACTGAGCATCCAAACATAGTCGGCCACCGCAAGAGCGAGCGCACCGCCTGAACCGCCCTCACCTGTTATAATCGAAATAATTGGGACGCTGATTCCAGACATCTCAAATAAATTTCTGGCGATTGCTTCGCCCTGTCCTCTTTCCTCGGCAGAAACGCCACAAAAAGCCCCGGCCGTATTAACAAAAGTTATTACCGGGCGACCAAACTTCTCGGCCTGTTTCATAAATCTTAAAGCCTTTCTATAGCCCTCGGGATGTGGCGAACCAAAATTTCTTTTTATATTATCGTTTATATCGATTCCTTTTTGGATTCCAATGACTGTTACAGGCAGACCATTTAAAGTGGCAATACCGCAGACAATGGCTAAATCGTCGCCAAATTGTCTATCGCCATGAAGTTCAATAAAGTCTTCAAAAATATAATTAATATACTGTAAAGCGCCGGGACGTTTGATTCTCCGGGCAATTTTAACGATATCGGAAGCTCTGCTATTACTCATTTGCCGCCTCCTTTAAATCATTGACTTCATGCAGTTTAAGAAGCTTTCCTATGCACTCTTTTAAATTAGTTCTTTCAACAATTTTATCAATAAAGCCTTTTTCAAGCAAAAACTCGGCTGTTTGAAAATCATCAGGAAGTTTTTGGCTGATTGTCTGTTCTATAACTCTTCTTCCGGCAAAGCCCACAAGAGCTTTCGGCTCGGCAAGAATAATGTCACCAAGCATTGCAAAGCTTGCTGTAACACCGCCTGTTGTTGGGTCGGTCAAAACAGAGATATAAAGAAGTCCGGCTTCCGAATGGCGTTTAGCAGCGGCAGAAACCTTTGCCATTTGCATAAGAGAAATAATTCCCTCCTGCATTCTTGCACCACCAGAAGCAGTGAAAATCACTATAGGAAGTCTTTTCTCTGTAGCCAGTTCAAAGGCTCTCGTAATTTTTTCGCCCACAACCGAACCCATACTCCCCATAATAAAACGGCTGTCCATAATGCACATAACGGTTTTAAAGCCATTAATTTCACATGTTCCGGTTAAAACCGCATCTGCAAGCCCTGTGTCTTTTTCCATTTTCGCTAGCTTTTCACCATATCCGGGATAGTTCATCGGGTTTTTTGAATATATGTTTTTATTTGTTTCTATAAAGCTCCCACTGTCGGCAATCAAAAGAAGCCGTTCCTGGGCAGACAGCCTGAAATAGCCGTCGCAATGGCTACAGACCTTTAAATCGTCAAGTTCTTTTAAATAGACTGCCTTCTGGCATGACGAACATTTAAGCCATTTTCCGTCAGGAACCACAGGGCCTTCGTGTTTTTCATGTTTTTCCTGTACGT
>CAYLSP010000297.1:0-2359 GCA_964385935.1 uncultured Defluviitaleaceae bacterium | reverse complement strand
TTTCTTGGGTGAAACAGCAGATGTGTTTGCTTTGTTCGAACGAAAACTAGTCTAGCGATTTGCCCAACGTATGTGCCTCGATTTGAAAAGAAAAGAAAACATATGCTCCAACAAGAAGACGTTTGTAAAACAAGAACATATACGAGATAGAACCACCGAAAACAAAACCAACTTTGCTCTTTGCCCAAAGCAAAAGAATTAAGAATGTATATTGAACCCATGATTACTGTTGCTAAAGAAGATACCTTGGCTTCAAGACGTTATGCATTCGACAGGCTTCGTTCACGTGAATCTGTTGGTAAGCTATTTACAAATTTAGGACCACGTTTTGAAAAACGTCCTGGTGGTTATACACGTATTATCAAATGTGGTAACCGTCCTGGTGATAATGCACCGATGGCTATTATCGAATTGGTTGATAGAGCTGCGGTAACTTCTAAAGAAAGCGACGCGGTTGTAAAAAAACCAGCTAAATCTAAAGTTGATACCACAGCTAAAGAAGCGACTGAACCTAAAGCAAAAGTAGCTAAAGCTAAATCAACTGCCACTAAAGCTGATTCACAAGTAAAACCAAAAGCTAAGGTTAAAGATAAGTCTGAAGAATAAGCTTAGTATGCTTATTGAAACCCGCCTTTGGCGGGTTTTTTTATATTTTTTATTATGTGACGTTACCTCAACCCTGTAGTTAAGCTGCACGAATGTTATAAGAAAACGTCATTCCGAGCGAAGTCGAGGGATCTCCTGCCTGTGGTACAGTTTGTATAGCAAGATTCTTCAACTCTGTTAGGCATATTAACATCATCCATTAAACACTAGGAGGCTTATAACTCGTCGGTTCTACAACAGCTTCTTTTTCTATCTTTTCCTTAAAGATCTGACTTGGTGTTTTAATTTCCGCCACTTTTTCCATCGCTTTTGCACTTGCTTGAGCTCTGCTAACTCCTTTGGTTGTAAATTCAGATAAGAATGTACTGCAGTATGTCCCCACTTTATTTATAAAAGTACTAAATTTTGTACTCATTTTATCTTTAGGAAATTCATGCATTATCTTTTGTATATCACCTACTATTTTACTAGGATCGCCAGAATAGAACTCTGCGTTTGACCTAATTCTAGTTATAAAATTATATTGCTCTGAAGTTAAGCCCTTTTTACTTGTGTTACATTCTGTTGTGATTTTTCGTAAGGTTCGATAAGCGTTTTCTTGCGTTTTTATATGATCTTCATTCACTTTATTATTTATTAATTCATCCCTTACTTCTTTTTTTAACTCGCCAGTGGCAGTAAAGTCTTCCTTTTCAAAAATAATCTCATAATCCTTATTGGCACTCACAGCAGCAGCAATAGTGATGCTCCTGTCTATTTCGCTCATATAACTAGCCATCGATTCTGGTTGGTAATAATCGCTAAGTCTACTTAATTGTTCCTGTTTTGTTTTTATTGTTATATCGCCTTGTTTTGGGGAAAGTAACTTATTATATTCATCCCATGTGTCAGGAAGAGGTGGTCTATGGTTTTGTCCTTCTTCTGTTTTTTTGTATTCAGAAATATAGTTTGTATATAGTTCTTCAAAATATTTTTCACTAGATTTACTCATGCCCCCTGTGATCTCTTGGAGTGCATATTGATTATCATAACTCTCTGCAGTGTCTTTTCGTCTTCTTTCCTTTTCCTCATCAATCTGCGCTTGTGTAGGGGTTAGTTGATATGGTTCTTCAACCTTGCGCTGTTGCATATTAAACTGATGAAGCGTTTCTCTTAAGTTTTCTCTAATACGATTTACTTCAGCTTTTTTGGTTTGCAATTGACTTATTTCAGTATACAGTTGATTTCGCTGGCTAACCTTTCGGGCATATTCCTCCAATAATGCAAGATGCGCGGCCTTAGTCATTTCTCTATAATTTGGCTCACTTTTAATTTTAATATATCTATCAAACGCTAGTGAGCCCTGCTCTTTTGTAGAAAATTTCATTATACGCACCATTTAATGAATATACATTTATATTACATTATGACTTTATTATTATCAAATGAGCCACCTTATTTGTTTTCTCTCGTTTTGAAATTGAATTTGGTTATACACGCACTTCGATGGAGCACCTGCTATGGGTTTATGTTTATGTATATTCTGGCCTTTATTGCTAATCTAGCTAGAACTAATTTCCTTATTTTATTGGGAACTATTTGTGTACACCTAACACGAAAGTGTCGTTCTCGCTAGCTCGGAGCTAAAAACGAAGTCAAATCTATCAAGCGGGAATCCAGTACTGAGTGTGAACGAAAAAAATAGATGGTGAGGCTATGATAATAGGGCGTGTTTACAATTCATCCCCGTCGCCTACGTACCGCGGCTTGTCCG
>CAYLSP010000296.1:0-2374 GCA_964385935.1 uncultured Defluviitaleaceae bacterium | reverse complement strand
AGGATTTTTAAATTTTTATTGACAAATTAATTTTTTATAGTATAATGAAATTTAACAATAAAAAAAGCGTTGATCAAGAAGAGTACGTTTAACCTTAAAAATTACAGAGAGTCGGCGTTGCTGAGAGTCCGATGTTTTTATCTAAACAGAATGGTCTTGTGAGTGAGAGTTGAAATTGGCCTTTGCCAAAAGTAGGCAATACGGGTTCTCCCGTTACAGAGATTAGCTTATCGGCATTTTGCCCGTAAGCCTGAGATGTCCGAGAATTTTTGGATAAATAAGGTGGCACCGCGCTTATTACGCCCTTAGTATTTTTACTTAGGGCGTTTTTATTGTTAAAATCAAATTTTTTATTAATCTGAAAGGGCGTGTTGTTATGTCAAAAGTACCTTATAAAATTTTATTGGATGAAAGTATGATCCCGAAAAATTATTACAATGTTGTGGCCGACATGAAAGAACGGCCGGATCCAATGTTAAATCCGCAAACCCTTAAACCAGTTACTGCTGAGGATTTATTCCCCATATTTGCAAAAGAGCTTGCAAAACAGGAGCTGTCAAACGAAAGATATTTTGAAATACCTGAACAAGTCAGAAATTATTATAAGATGTATCGTCCGTCCCCGGTTTTCAGAGCATATAATCTGGAAAAGCTTCTGGATACTCCAGCAAAAATTTATTACAAATATGAGGGGAACAATACCTCCGGAAGCCATAAACTAAATTCTGCAATTGCGCAGGCCTACTACAATAAAATTGAGGGAGTCAGGGACATCACAACAGAAACGGGCGCAGGACAGTGGGGAACTGCCCTGTCTATGGCTTGCAGCTTCTTTGACTTAAACCTTCTTGTTTATATGGTCAAAGTCAGCGCGCTGCAAAAACCTCATCGAAAAGCCGTTATGGAAACATTTGGCGCAAAAGTGCTTCATTCCCCCAGCGACACCACGAGAGTGGGAAGAACTATTTTGCGTGAAGACCCGAATTGTACAGGAAGCCTTGGAACTGCTATCGGCGAAGCTGTTGAAAAAGCCATTACAAGCGACAACACAAAATACACTTTAGGCTCTGTACTTAATCAGGTGTTAATGCACCAGTCCATTATCGGCCAGGAAGCAAAGTTACAGCTTGAATCCGTTGACGAATATCCCGATATCGTTATCGGATGCTCCGGCGGCGGCTCAAACCTCGGCGGCATAATGTCCTCATTTATGCAAGACAAATTAACAGGAAAAGCAAATCCATACTTTATAGCAGTTGAACCGGCGGCTTGTCCGTCACTTACAAGAGGTAAATATGCCTATGACTTCTGTGACGCCGGAAAAATAACGCCTCTTGCAAAAATGTATACGCTCGGAAGCGGCTTTATTCCTTCCTCCGTACATTCAGGAGGGCTAAGATACCACGGCATGTCACCGATTCTGTCAAAGCTCTATCATGACGGCTTTATTGACGAAGCAAGAGCCGTTACGCAAACAAAGGTCTTTGAATCAGCCGTGGCATTCGCAAAAGCAGAAGGAATTCTTCCCGCCCCCGAAGCGTCTCACGCAATAAGAGCCGCTGTTGAAGAAGCTTTAAAATGCAAGGAAAGCGGCGAAGCAAAAACAATTTTATTCTGTTTAAGCGGCCACGGACATTTCGACCTTTCTTCCTATTCACAGTTTAATGAAGGGAACATGGTTGAATACATTCCGACAAATGAAGACTTGCAAAACGGCTTTGACACATTGCCAAATGTATAAAAAATAATTAATTCTGCACCTTGTTTGACAATGACGCAGGTTGCTGATTTCTCCCGCCATCCTCCATCGGGAGCGCGATTTCAAATACAGTTTTTTCAAATGAACTAGTACAAGCAATTCTCCCTCCGTGAATTTCTACAATGTTTTTAGCTATTGCAAGGCCAAGTCCGGAACCGCCGCCTTTAGATGTTCTGGACTTGTCCACGCGATAGAAGGTGTCAAAAATATTTTGTGTTTCTTCTTCTTTAATAAAGCTGTCATAATTTATGACTTGAATATAAACAAACCGTTCCTCTTCAAAAACTTCAAGGTCAACATATTTTCCCTCTGAGCCGTATTTTGCGGCGTTATTAAGTAAATTCGAAATAGCCCTTGCAATCAAATCAGGGTCACATTGAATAACGGTTTTTTGTGGCTTCAAAAACAGCCGTCCTTCCAATCCTCTTTCCAAAAATATGGGATAAAATTCCTCCATTATTTGAGAACATAAAAGAGTTATATCGGTTTTTTGATTTTTCGCTCCAGATTCACCAAACCCGAACCTTGTGAAATCGAAAAGGTCGTCAATGAGCCTTTCCATATGAATTGACTTATTATAGGCAATCATCGCGTAATGCTTAATTTGCTCTGGTG
>CAYLSP010000295.1:0-2399 GCA_964385935.1 uncultured Defluviitaleaceae bacterium | reverse complement strand
ACCGGCTCACACAGGGAACCACCTATGCCGTTAAAGTTGAACCTCTCCAGGACAAAAATGTTATGATCAGGTCTTTGCCGCCGAGCCAAAGAAAAGTTGTCGTAAATAACGTGGAATATCCGATTTCTATGAGAGAAATCAGCCCGGATGGTGAATACAGGACAAACGATGCAAGTATTGATTTGCACCTTACTGTTGAGGAGGAAGGAAAAGATTATTTAAACCTTTTGTGGGGCTTAGTTAATCCCTCCTCTGGTACTGTGGTTTCTCTTGACGTTAGATCTTCAACTAGAGCTGAGGACTTAACGAAAGAATCTGACGGAAAAATTATTGGCGGAACTCTTTTATACTCCTTCTCCGGCGCAGGCGCAACCTCTACCATAACGGCCAGAGTAGCGCGACCCGAGGTAGTGACTTATTACAGGGTAATCGCCTATACTTCCGATAAAGTAAGGATAGAATCAAATATTGCTATATATGACCCATATCGGGTTGATATAATTCCAAACAGCCCAGAGGTATACCTGACTGAAAAGCCTACTCAGGATATTTACAAAAAGACTATTGAGGTTTTATGGAAGGCATTTTTGAGAAACCCAATGAACATTCTAGAAGAAGCCGCCGCTGTAAATGGAGTTTATAACGACAAAGACGTAGTATACGATTTGTATATATCGGATGTGCTATCTAACTTTGACAAAGCTGATTTCCCACCTATGTTCATAAACGCTCCTTCAAGCACCTTTGCAACAACCACCACTAAAGACAAAGATCCGGCATATTTGACTAATTTGAGTCAGTATGTAAATAGTTCTTATGAAAAGACGGATATAGTAACGAATAAAACTTATTTTGTTAAAATGTATGCCAAAAAACCTCTTGTTCAGCCGGACGGGACAATAGTTTACAGACAGTCCCAACCTACTGTTGTTGCTATTTCTATTAATGCTCAGGGAGATATCTCGACTCCTCCTGTAATTGGCAAGCCGCCGCTGAAAGTTCTTGAAGCGGGCGTAACTTTTTTAGATGTTCAGTGGAAAAACAGTTGGTATGAAATTTATGACCCTGCAAACGAAAGCTGGCATTCCGCCGTTGCCATTGACAGCAATAAACAGCTTGTTTATGGTGAAATAGAAATCTTAAATCGTGGACTTAAAACACTTGATTTTGCTATGCTTGCTACACCACAGGCAATAAGAGACCTTTTCGCTAATGCAGGATATGAAGACAATCTGATTCTCAGAAAACTTGCACTGAACACAGTGAATCTTGACAGTCCCGAGGACAAGGCAAAATATGAAATGAAGATTTTGCCGTTTGAAGGTGTGGCAAAGCTTGGCGAATGGCTTAACACAAAGGCAGACAGCTATGAAACGGGCTGGAAGCCGGTAAATGTCCCATTCAATGAATTTATGACCTATAAGTTTGAGGGATTAACGCCAAATACAACCTATGTAGTTTTAATAAGGGCATATAGGGAAGTGGCGGACAATAAGTTCTACGGCGACCCGAACTTTGTAATAGGAACTACACTTCCCATTATCACTGACATTGACATTGAGCCGGTTGTTCCGTATCTTGAAGGCTTTTCTGAAACAGACACATCAATTACCGTTATATGGGCAAGAGTGTCCGGACTTAAATATGACCTTTTATATAGCCCAACTTATTATGACGAGCCCAAAGGAAACCCCATTTCATGGGACGATATTTCTAAAAACGGAAAAATCGTTAAAGGCTCTGAAATTGGCAAAACAGGAAAATCAGCGGAGACGGAATACTTCATGTATGAAGTCAAGGGGCTTTTCCCGAATAAGGACTATTATTTCTGGGTAAGATCCACAGGTCGGTTAAACGGTGTGGATAAACAATCGGGCTGGAGTAACATGGTATTAAGAACCACAAAAGACATGGAAGCTCCCCTTCCGCCAGACGGATTAGGACTGGCCAGCAAGGATTTTGTGGCGCAGTATAATGAAGCAAACGACACAAATTATGCCAATAACAGCAAGGATTCTATGATTATAGAATGGCTCAGAGACCCCAATGACACAACGTCCGGTTTAAAGGGAAGTGCATCAGGTGTAGGAGGCGCAGGAATCGAAGCTGTTGCAGAAATGCTTCCGCTGGATACGGCCATGATATCTTATTTAGTAAGATTTTCTGGTTTAACACCAAATACCCATTATTTCTACAGGGCAAAGACAATATTGACAGCTACAATGGACGCAGGTGTGGTTGTTAAGAACTATACCTACCTGGTTCAGATTTCAAAGGATATATATTTTACCGACTATGTAGAAGTATACATTCCGAACGCGAGACCAGTGAAGGGAACCGGAGATTTCCTCCAAAAAGAATCTGACTTCTGTGATATAGTAGTTTTAGCTACAAAGATG
>CAYLSP010000294.1:0-2415 GCA_964385935.1 uncultured Defluviitaleaceae bacterium | reverse complement strand
TGGTATTTAATTCGTTTGGCTTTTTAGAGCCTTTATACCTTCTGATACTGCCCTTCATTCTCGGAATCATAATATTTTTAGGCATTAAAAAAACAGGATATTCAAAGTTTCAGAAAACGCTTTTTACTGTTATAAGGAGTATTGTAATTATCCTTTTTATCCTTGCTCTGGCCGGAATGACATTAAGGACAAACGTAAATCTGTCAACCACCGTTTTTGCCGTGGATATATCGGATTCAGCCGCTTATGAGAAGGAGCTTAAAACCTCACTGTCACGATTCTTAAAAGATGTTCAAACCGAAAGAAATGAAAATCATCAGCTTGGGGTTGTGTGCTTCGGGAAAAGAGCGGTTGTTGAAACCATGCCCGATTTAAATAGCCGCGTAGGAGAAATTTATTCCTTTGTCGAATCGGATTATTCAAACATAGCGGATGGACTGTCCCTTGCAAGATCCATCATTCCTGATGAATCAAAAAAGAGAATAACACTAATAAGCGACGGCCTCGAAAATATAAACAACGCCCTATCTCAGGCCGCTCTATTAGCCGCAGAAGGTATTGCCGTTGACGGTTATTATATACAGCCTGAAATAGAAAACGAAGTTCAACTAACCCACTTAAACGTGCCTAAATATATCAGCAAGGGCATGTCCTATAATATTGAAGCGGGAATCTACAGCCTATCTGAAAATGAATGTGTAATTAACATCTACAAAGGTTCTTCATTAATAGCAACAGATAATATTAAGTTAAGAGCCGGGGTAAATAATTTCGCTTTTAAAGACACCGCAAATACTGGGGGATTTTCAATCTATCGAGGGGAAATAATTCCGAAAAACGATATTTATAAGGAAAATAATAAATATTACGCATACAGCTATACAGGTGACGCACCCCATATTCTTATTTTGGAAAAGGACGGAAGCGGAACTGAAATCGAAAAAATAATGAAATCAGGTGACGTATCTGTTACCAGAATGGAGGCAAGCGCACCGCCCTCCTCTCTTGAAAGACTTTCGGCCTATGATTGCGTTATAATAGCCGATGTCTCGGCCGACGATATGCCGGAAAGTTTTCTTAATATACTAGAAACTTATGTCAAGAATCTGGGCGGCGGGCTTATGACTACAGGCGGCGAAAATTCCTACGGACCGGGAAATTATAAAAACACACCGTTAGAAACCATTCTCCCTGTTAACATGGAATTGGAGGACAAGTCTCAGGAGCCGAATTTAGCGATGATTATTTTGACCGACCGTTCGGGCAGTATGGAAATAGGCGATTATGGCGTAAGCAAGATGGAGCTTGCAAAAGAAGCTGCCATAAGGGCGGTTGATACCCTTTCAGACCGTGATAAACTGGGGGTTATCGCCTTTGACGACACATTCATCTGGGCTTCTGAAATCACGGATATTAAGGATAACCGGGATACTATTAAAAAAAGAATCGCCGGCATTTCCTTGGGCGGCGGAACAAGCATTTTGCCAGGTCTTAGAGAAGCCTACAACGCTCTATTGAATACAGATGCAAAAATTAAGCATATAATATTAATGACGGACGGACAGGCTGAACAGGCGGGCTACGAATTTCTGCTCGAGAGCATGAGAGAAGCAGGCATAACCCTTTCTACAGTTGCAATAGGCTCTGACTCAGACAGAACACTCCTTAAATATTTGGCTGAGGAAGGTCTAGGGAGGTTTTATTTCACTGACGAATTTACTGACTTGCCGAAAATTTTTGCAAAGGAAACGAGAATTGCCGGAAAAGAATTTTTGAACAACCGGGAATTTTATCCAACCACAAATAATTATCACGCAATTTTAAATAATATTGATAGCGTTCCTCTTCTTCTTGGCTATATTTCAACCACGGAAAAACCACGCGCAGATGTAATATTAAAAAGTGATGAGGACGAACCCATTATTGCGGCATGGCAGTATGGGCTTGGAAGAACGGCAGCAATTACATTCGATCTTAATAATAAATGGTCTCTTTCCTGGCTCAATGCGGAGGAAGGTATCAGAATCATAAAAAACACTGCCTCATGGGTTTTAAAAAAGCAAATTTCAACAGAAGCCGTCCTTAGCCCTGAAATTATGGGGGACAAAACATTACTGACCCTGACCATTGCCGACGAAGAAAATTTTAACGATATGGAAACGTCTTATATTAATGCAACCGTAATCGATATGGATTTAAAAGAATATACCGTGAATTTTACCAGACAGTCACCGGGAACTTATACAGGAACACTTGATTCCGTTTCTGAGGGCGCTTATATGGTGTCTTTGGAGATAGGCAGAAAGGACGAAAAAACGGATAATATAAGTCTTGGCATGAATATCCCCTATTCAAAGGAATATGACGTAACAAAGAGAAACTCAGGCAGAGCTTTAATGGAACAAATTGTAAAAA
>CAYLSP010000293.1:0-2441 GCA_964385935.1 uncultured Defluviitaleaceae bacterium | reverse complement strand
AAATATAATGAATTCATTTGAATTTAGGAGATTATATCTTGAACCTTGTAACCATAGCGGCCAAAACCTCAGATTGACTGCTTAGTTCCTCAGAGGCGGCGGCAGATTCTTCGGAAGTTGAAGAATTGCTTTGAACAACTTGGGAAATCTGGTTAATTCCAACAGTTATCTGAGCAATTCCGTCTGTTTGTTCTGTACTTGCCTCATCAATTTCCTTTACTAAAGCTGAAATGGCATTGACATCGTTAACAATTGAGTTAAGGGACTCAGAAGTTTGTGTTGCGGTATTAAATCCTGTATTTATTTTAGTTATAATTTCGTTAATAAGGGACTCTGTGTTTTTAGCCGATTCCTGACTTTTTGCCGCTAAAGAGCGCACTTCCTCTGCCACTACAGAGAAGCCTTTTCCGGCAACTCCTGCTCGTGCCGCTTCAACGGCGGCATTAAGCGCAAGAAGATTGGTTTGAAATGCTATATCATCAATGGCCTTTACTATTTTAACAATGTCATTAGAAGATGTCTTAATGTCTTCCATAGATTGAAGCATATTTTGCATCTCTATGTTGCCCGTTTGAGCCCCTGATATAGAACGCTCAGATAGCCTGTGAGCCTCTTGTGTCCTTTCGGCATTCTTTTTAGCCTGTTCACTGACAATGGCTATAGAAGCTGTCAGTTCCTCTACAGTACTTGCCTGATTTGACGCGCCGTTGGCTAAATCCATGGAAGATTCGGCCACTTGTTTAGAGCCTGCGCGGACGTTTTCGGCAGAAGCGATAATACTGCTTATGGTGTCATGCAATGTAGAGTTAATATTATTAACTGAACGTTTAATGAGGTCAAACTGTCCAACATACTCACGTGAAATATTTCTTGTTACATCGCCCTGTGCAATAGAACCGAGAATGTCGTTTAATTCTCCGATATATGAACCAATGGTATTAACCATTGAATCTAGTGATTTCATCATACTGGCAAAAGAACCCTTGTGATTCTTGTGAACACTGATGTCGAATCTTCCCATAGAAATCTGAGAAAGCACTTCATTGGTTTCCTGAATAGGCTTATCAACAGCCGCTAAAAGATTATTCAGACCTTCAATAATTTTTTTCCAGTCTCCACGGTAGTCTTCTGGATTTGCTCTTGTATCCAATTTTCCTTCTGTAGCACTCTCAATAAGCTTTGAGAGGTCGTTACCAAACGCCTGTAGTATATTCTTTGCGGCGTTAAATCTCTCATTTGCCAATGCTTTTTGGCCTGGATATTGCTTTAATTGCATTTCAAAATTGCCGTTACCTAAGTCACTGAATCCACCCATAATGTCTAGGGTATCACTAACCAAAGCTCCTGACATCTTGTTTATGCCCTGAGCCATAGTTTTGTATTCGCCGGCAAATAATGACTCATCTATACTTTTATCAATATTACCCATTTCAAAATTATAAACAAGACGCCCTGTTTCCTCAATCAGCATTGAAATCGAGTCTCTGACCTTTTTTATAGCTAATACAAGTTGACCAAGTTCATCCTTACTCTCATATGTAAGATTAACATTAAGTTTTCCTTCCGCTATGTCTCTAGCAGCACGCTCTATTTGCTTAACAGGCGTTACAATTGATTTATTGATCAAAATAATCATAGCAAAAGTCAAAATAAGTGTAAAAATCAAGACATAAAAGACAGTTGAACGTGCATTATATCCTGACACGGCGGCACCCTTGCTTTGCTTATCAGCCATCTCCTTTACATCATTAGCTATCTTTAGCATTTGAGAATTTGCATTATCAAAGGCAGGTACATATTTGTTTTCAAAAATATCTAGTGCCTTCTCATCATTTCCCTCAGACTGAGGTTGGTTAATAATATCTGTAATTTGTTTTCGGTAATCGGCAGCTATAGACAGAGCCTTTTCAAACTCTACCATCATAGCAGGATCTGTCCTGGCATTGCTTTTATAATGCTCAATTGCCTCTAATAACGATTGTCCTTCGCTAGTAGCCTTATCCAGCATAGA
This sequence comes from uncultured Defluviitaleaceae bacterium, assembly GCA_964385935.1. GTDB lineage: Bacteria > Bacillota > Clostridia > Lachnospirales > WRAX01 > CAYLSP01. The sequence continues at coordinate 430 of CAYLSP010000293.1, read as the reverse complement.
AAGCCTGATTTGCCGATCTTCGGTGGCTATAGCCTCTGTTAAATATCGCTGAACTGAAATCATATCACTTCGTATTTCCCATATTGTTTCTGTGTTTGGCATGGTCTTTGTTGCATACAGGTCAACAATTTCGTTTAGCCTGTCTATGTTGATAATAGAAGCTAAACCCAGAATCACTACAGTTACAAAAATAATTCCGAACCCTACAATTAATTTGGCACTGACTTTCAGATTTTTCATTTCTGCACCCTCCATGAAATTAAATTTAGGCTTTGTCTATAATAGCAAGCAGAGCACTACTTCCAGATAAAAAATATGGAGAAGTGCTCCGCTAAATGCTTCCTTTGTACAAACAATAGTCAAATTCTCAAGGGTTATGGGAGAATGGAAATATATTATAACTAATACAATACCTCTTAAGTATATTATG
>CAYLSP010000292.1:0-2442 GCA_964385935.1 uncultured Defluviitaleaceae bacterium | reverse complement strand
CAATCCCCAAAGTTTCAGCCAGATACTTTGCGTCTTCAAGCTCGAAATCGGGCTGAAACAGTGTTTTAATAAAATATGGTCTTACATCCGCACCGTATTTTTTCGCGGCAAAAAGTAAGTAAGAGGAATCAACCCCGCCTGAAAAGCCGAGAGCTACTTTATTATGTCTAGTAAAAAATTCTGATAGTGTCATAAAACCTCCAAAGTTAATTCACTATATATAAAAAGCCATGAAAACAAAGACGTCTCTACAGAGACGAATATTGCTTTCATAGCAAATTAAGGCAATATATGTACAAGTCGGCGCCTTCATAACGCCTATTTCAATTTAGCGGGTATTTCCTGTAAATATTGCTGCAAGGGCTTTTCTAAAACCCCAACAACAGTTGCGCTGCATTTTGAAACCGGCAGAAGTATTTTATGGGCTTCACTTTCCGAAATCGCCTGTGCCATTTTTGGGCTTATTTCTCCGTTCATGGAGTTTGAAAGAATTATGCCCATTGCGCCGATTATATAATCCACTTTTTTGGAGTTATAAACCACAGCATTTTCGCCTGTTGCGCCCACGTCTGCTCCGGCTTTTAACATGGCAGAAGTAGCCGCCGAATTCGTTCCGACAGCTATTATTTTGCAGTCTCTATTTTCGGCTTTTATAACGTCTATAACAGCCTTTCCAACGCCGCCGCCCATGCCGTCTACAACTAAAATCAGCATATTTCCCTCTATTGATCACCCCTAAAAACCCGCTAAAGAGTGATTTTCAACGTCAACAACGCCATAAGTTGCGTTGAAAATTGCTCTGAAGCGTTGGTTTTTAGAGGTGATCTATTCGTTATCCACAAATTCCCAAGCTTGTTCTTCGCCACGCAAAATTCGTAGTCCGCCCAAGGCCATAGCCTCTAACTCGTCCTCACCCGGAATTATTTCAATAGGTGCAATAAATTTAACGCGCTTTACCACCATATCCATCAGCATTTTTGAATTTGCAAGACCGCCTGTTAAGATGATAGCGTCAATGGGTTCTTCAAAAACCCCAGCCATCATGCCGATTCCCTTACAAATCTGGAAGCCCTGAGCTTCATAAATAAGTTTTGCATGTTCATCGCCATTTTCAATCATTTTTTCGATCAAACGGCAGTCGTGAGTTCCGAGATGAGCTTTAAGCCCACCCATTCCGCGAATTTTTGTTAAAATTTCTCTTCTGTTATATTCCCCGGAATAGCATAAATCCACCAGATACATAAGGTTAATGCTTCCAGAGCGGTCAGGGGCAAAGGGGCCTGAATCGTCTGATATAGAGTCAATAAGCTTGCCGTGGCTATGGGCGCTCATGCTTATTCCGCCACCCATATGAGCCACAATAAAATTCATGTCGTTATATGTCTTTCCGTATTTTTTGGCAACTTTAATTGACATGGCTCTGGAGTTAAGAACATGGCAGAAACTTTGACGCTCTATTTCAGGAAATCCTGTTATTTTGGCGATGTCAAGAAGTTCCCCTGCCGTCACAGCGTCATAAATATAGGCAGGAATATTTAGGGGCTTTGCTATTGCATCTGCAAGCAATGCCCCTAAATTAGAAGCATGAACCATTCTGGGTTTTTTAATTAAATAATTTTTCATTTCCTCATTAACCCAGTAGCCTCCTGTTTTAACAGGTGGAAGAGTTCCTCCGCGGCCACCCACGGCTGACAGAGTTGACATATCGAAATTCTTTTCTTTAAGCCAACTAAGTATTATGTCCTTCCTGTAATCAAGCTGGTCTATGAGGTTTTTAAATTGGGACAAATCCCCGGCTGTATGGACAAAGTTTTCTGAGATTAAGTGGTTTTCATCTTCGTAAACCGCAACTTTTGTACTGGTTGAACCCGGATTTACAGTTAAGATTCTATACATAATTACTCCCTTTGAAAAATTATTTCCAAACAGCTTAAACTTATCACAGCAATTAAATTATGTCAACCATTTTCTAAGCTTTATGAACTTGTGATAGACGGCAAGCTGCTCAGGTTATTGCTTTCTGTACCGTCAGGAATGGATTTTAAATATTCTGAGCCGTTTCTTTCAGAAACCCCAACGCCACTGATTCCACCTTGTTTCGCAAGCATAACGCCTTCTTCTTTGCTGAGTACCTGCCCGTTTGAAAGCTGGTATCCTGTTACCCTTCCGCCGTCTTTTACAAGAGCCGTAATTCTTTCGGCATCAATCCTTGCTTCAGGAATTTCTTTCATTGCCATAAGGGGCAACGCATTTAAATCTTTATTTTCTTCTGACATTTTAAAACCTCCTGTATATTAACGTCTTGTGTTTGGACCTAAAGCTTCTTTATGAATCTGGTTATTTTGATCAGGATTTTGAACGGCTGATTCAGTAGAATTAACACGGAAATTTCCTTTCAGAACTTTTTCAGCCGTTTTATCTTTTTTCTGTTTATTCATTATA
>CAYLSP010000291.1:0-2456 GCA_964385935.1 uncultured Defluviitaleaceae bacterium | reverse complement strand
GAACAGAAGTATGTTATGGACTTTATGTCTAAAATCGATATCAGCGACAATTCAATGATTTCTTCTTACGGCGTTGCTGCACAGCAAAAAATTGCCAGCTCATCTGATAATATTTTGCAAAACACAAAGACGAAAGACCTTGGAGCTATAGGCGACAGCCTTACGAACCTTGTTGTTGAAATTAAGCGATTTGACCAAGGTGACGGTGACAAAAAGTTCTTGTTCGGTCTTTTTGACAGGGCATCAAGATCAATTGAAAAAATGGTTGCAGGCTATTCAAAAGCCGAGACGAATATAGATAAAATCGTTTCCGTTTTAGAAGGGCACAAGCGCCAATTGTATAAAGATATTGCTATGCTTGACGTTATGTATAACGACAATTTTCAGTATTTTAAGGAGCTGTCAATGTACATTATCGCGGGCAATGAAAAACTTAAACAATATAATGATATAGACATTCCAAATCAAAGAAAAATTGCGGAACAAACGAAGGACGAAATTGAAGTTCAAAAGCTTAACGACATGCAAAGTAATTCAGATAGATTCAGTAAGCGGCTTCACGATTTAAAGCTTTCGAGAACCATAAGCCTTCAAATGGCGCCACAGATTCGTCTTATTCAAAATAACGATCGGGTGCTGGCTGAAAAGATTCAGTCAAGCATAGTAAACGCTATTCCTCTTTGGAAAAATCAGATGGTTATCGCTTTGGGACTTGCAAATAGCAGAGCGGCTTTAAAAGCTCAGAATCAAGTCACTGACATGACTAACGAATTGCTTGTCAAAAACAGCGAAATGTTGAAGCAAGGTTCTGTTGAAATAGCGAAAGAGGCCGAAAAGGGCATGGTTTCTATAGACACAATAAAGAAAACAAACGACAACCTTATTTCAACAATCAGCGAGGTTCTCGAAATACAGAAACAGGGCAGTGAACAAAGACAACAGGCAGAACAGGAACTTACGGTAATAGAAAATGAACTGAAACGGGCGCTTATGCAGGCCGGAGGGAAACAGCCGAGTTAAACGATAGAACTAAAAGGGGTATTGTTATGCCATCGGAAAAAATAATGCGGGCGGTTGAAGACGCCTCGATTACAACCGATAAAATTAAAATAAAAACAACTAACCCAGAGCTGAAAGACAAAATCCGGCTAAACGTGGTCAGCGAAGAGCCTGTTTTTTGGTATATCCGTTTTAACATTCCGCTGGACGAAAAAAGCGTTTCAAAAAAGACCATGAATGTGACGGAAACTAACGGCTATATCGTTGATACTGAAATTTCCTATGACAGCGACAAACATATGATAATAATCGTGCCTGTTGATGATTATGAAGATGACCAATATTACCTGCTTAACATAACAAAAAAAGTTAAATCCTCGAAGGGACAGAATTTAAAGCGCGAAATCCATATTATGTTTAAAATTTTGGGGAACCAGATACAGGAATATAAGGTACTAAAAAGCAACGTAAAAGTCCCCAAGTCAAAGCCGCGCCCTAAAAACTGGCGAATCGTTCCCCAAAAGCAGAGAGATGAAACCGTCTCAAAGTTTTATTCTCCTGACACTTTGCAAAAGCTTAACAAAACGCCCCTTGACAGATTGCCCTACGGAAATATAAAATTTAATTTTGTTGTGGCGCTAATTGGAGTAATTGCAACAGCGGCGGGAATTATTCTGGCTAATCAAATAATTATGCTAATCGGTATCACCGTTTCCGTTTTGGGGATTATACATATAATTACCCAGCTTTTGAAACCGGGGAATCGTTCCGCTTTAGTTTATAACAGGGGCGTAATAAAATTCAATAGAGGCGATTATAAGCCTGCCTCTGAATTTTTTGAAAGAGCCTGCAAAATTGACGGAAATAACGAGCTTAGCGAGTATGCAGTTAATAAAATCAAATTTTATTTGCAGTAATTACTATGGTTTGGTATACTATTAGGCGGCAATTAAAATGTAACAAAACTTTGCCGTCATAACCCTTTAATACAGTCAGGAGTTTCATATGTTTAGTATTCTTTATCCCGACATTTATTTAAACAGCGTGTTTGAAGTTAATTATAACAATCTTAAAAAGGCCGGCAAAAAACTGATTTTGTTCGATATTGATAACACACTAATGCCCTTTGACGTGAAACATCCCACGCAAGAAATTATTAATTTAGTTCGCTACATTGAAAAGCTGGGGTTTAAAGTCCTTCTTATTTCAAATAATTATCCTAAAAGGGTGGGGCTTTTTAATAAAAAACTTAATGTGACAATACTTCCCAGCGCGAAAAAACCACTGCCGTTTTGGGTCAGAAAAGCGATTAATAATGAAAATATGACCCTTTCTGAAACAGTAATAATAGGCGATCAGGTTTTTACAGACGTTTTATGCGGAAATATATTAGGCATCACAACGATTTTAGTTAAACCTATAAGTGAACGAGACGAATTTATTGTGAAAATAAAGAG
>CAYLSP010000290.1:0-2462 GCA_964385935.1 uncultured Defluviitaleaceae bacterium | reverse complement strand
AAAAATTATATTCCTGCTTTATCTGAAACAACTTTTCAAACAACAAACACCAGATCCTGAGGCGCGCCTAAGTCGATTCTGTCTTTAGACGGAGTGTAACCAAGGCTCTGAGATTTTGTATAATCCGTTCTTGTATCAGTAAACGGAGTGGAACTGTATTCGATTTTGAACCAGGTTGTTCGGCTGTTTCCTCCATAGGCGCTTAAAGGAACAGGAATGAATATCCTAGGAGTATTCATCTCGTCCTTAATGCCGTCCACTATTTTCTCAAAATTATTAGCTGAGATATTATAGGTTGATAAAACCCTATAATAACCGCCGGAAGTCTGTCTGTTTCCCTTTTCGTCAGGAATTTGGGACGCAAATGTATAGGGAGAAAGCTCAATATAATATTTTTCAGGGTCATAGGCCACTACGTTATATTTGGGAAAGGTATAAACCTTGTCTGTGGCTATTGTGGTTGAACGGCAGTCAAACTCGTGTGTTGTAGTCCGTCCGCCTGCTGATATAGTATTTCCCACTGCTGAATATCTGACGGTAGTTCCGCTGAAAATCATGCTGTGAGGAAGACCGAAAAGTCCTACAGAAACTTTTCCTGGAACATTATTTATAACCTGTTTTGTAGGATCTGGATTTAAAGTTCCGGTACTGTCAGGAGAACCCAGTCCCGTAGTCTTTGAAGCCTTAGGCGCATCGCCAAATAAATTTGATACAGAAACACTTGTGAATTTTTCCAAATTAATATCAACTGTAACACTGTCTGCCTTAACAAAATTTGGCATATCGTTAGTAGCAGCTTCGGATGAAGTAGGCTGGTAAAACTTATTATTTGTTTCGTCCCAGAAATAGGGTTTCATAGCGGTCAAGTAAATACCGGGTTTTGAAGCAGGGTCAGGCGCTTTATTTGTAGGGTTAGTCTGGTCAACAATAAGACCTGGTTTTGACAAATTATTTTCTACATAACTGGGATTTCCGATTCCACCTGAAGCAGCACTTTCTAAAAGCTGAGCAGAATCGAAAGGCGTGCTATCAAAGCCGTCCCCCTGAATACCAGTCAGGGCGTGTATTGTTACATCGTGGGTTAAGCCCATAGAAGTAGTGGGGCTCTGTAAATTAAAATCGTAATAGGTTCCATTAGGAGAAGCTTGGCTTGTTGAAAACAGAATTGTTTTCAAAGTGCTGTCCCATTTAAAGCTTACTACAGTTCCGTTAATATCGTCTAATCTTATGGTGTAACCTCTTGTTGAGGTAGTTTTAAAATTTATAACATCTTTTGCGTCGTTAAACGAAATTCCCTGAACAGCGGTTTCAGCCGGCATCTGATCAATTGTTCCGAATGCGTCAGGGCCTGGATTAAAAAACTTTGTATTTTTAAGGTTGACATTACCTCCGCCGCCCACAGGGTCAAGATTTAATACAGAAAACGTACCCTCACAATGGGTAGACAACTGTTTTATAGTAAAAACAAATTCTCTATACTCTTTTATATGGTATGTAAGAGTTTGAGTTTTGTCCAAAAGGTCAGTTGGCATGGACCATTGCAAAAGCACTTTGTCTTGAGAGTTCAAGGTAACAGCGGCATCCACCTCAACCAGCGAATTATTCAAAACCTTGTCCTTTTTCCAAATATAGCTAAAGCCGGAATTATCATATCCAAAAGAGCTCTGGCTCAAAACCGCAGATGAACCAACGGCCATTAAAACCGACATGAAAAAGCATATTATTTTCTTTAACATAAAATCCTCCCCATACATATGCATAACTTATTATTTATATCGTCAAAATAAGATGAATTCTTAATACTCTACCTGCTTTCCGGTAACTTTTTCAAGATAGTCAATCAACTTAACAACCGTTTCTTCCCCCATGGAATGTTCAAGTCTGCAGGCCTCTAAACTTGCTGTTTCGTCTGATACTCCAAGAATTTCCGTTAAAAACATTAAAATGGCAAAATGGCGTTTTTTTACTTGTTTTGCTATTTCAAGGCCTTTATCAGTAAGGCTTAAAAGGCCATAATGTTCATGAATAACATATCCCAGATTCTTTAAACTATTTATGGCCTTATTGACACTGGGCTTAGAAATGTTCATTTCTATAGCCACATCCGTCATCCTTACACTGCCGTTTCTTTCATATAAAAATAAAATTTTTTCTAAATAATCTTCCAACGAGGGCGAAATTATTTTATCCATATCATTTCCCTCCAAAAAATTTATACGCATTATATTCAATCACAAGTTTTGACAACTCTTCCACTACAAAAAATTATTAAAATTCCTAATTTTTCATATAAAATTGTATCATAACAGCAGAAAAAGGTAAACCCCATTTCTGCTATGTAGTTTTGTAATGTCCTAAATACACTGACGATTAATTAATTATAGTAAAAAATTCTTCCCAACAAAATCACAAAAACCCATAACATACATATTATATTATAAATGTAACGCAAGGGGGTTTTA
>CAYLSP010000289.1:0-2478 GCA_964385935.1 uncultured Defluviitaleaceae bacterium | reverse complement strand
TATATTTATTTTAGACTGTTATAAGTTCTATATAAAAACAGAGATTAATGATTTTTTAAAAAAGATTTTAGTTAATTTATGTATAACTGCTGTTGATATTATAAACATTTTGGAAAAATTTCCCCGAGATTTATTATCCGGGTTATGGATGCTTTTATTAGTCCCTTTTGGGGTGCAGGTTGTTTGCATCTCGATTTCAATAGTTATAGCAACAATCTTAAAGCTTGGGCCGAAAAGGCGGTCGCTTTTCATAAACATGTGTTCACTATCTAACGCAATTTTTATAGGACTTCCTGTTTGCGTGGGGATTTTTGGGGAAGAAGCTACCCCTTATGTAATGTCCTTCTACATAGTCAACACAGTGTTTTTCTGGGGTTACAGCGCGCCAAAAATGAAGATGGAAGCAGAGGGAGGAGTTTTCCCACTAAAACAGATTATAAAAAAGACGTTCTCAGTCCCGCTAATATCCTGTATTGTAGCATTCATTCTCCTTTTGCTTAACTTTAACATACCCTCTGTTATTTCTAAGGTTTTGAATTTTTTCTCAAACTGTGTTACGCCGCTTTCCCTGCTTTTGATTTCCAGAATAGTATATGAAAACGGCATAAAAAATATAAAACTGGATCTATCCGTCGTTATTATACTTCTTATGCGTTTTATAATATGTCCGGCAATCATGATTTTTGTGGCGGTTAATTTCGGACTGGGGGACTTTGTATCCCAGATTTATACAGTTCAAATGGCCATGCCTGTTATGATTACAACGGCCGTTTTGGCGGAGGCTTATAAATCCGATTCACCATACGCGTCAAACGGCCTGATTATAACCACATTTTTAAGTCTTTTGGTTATTCCTGTTTATATACTTATTATGAATTAAAAATTATTCGGTTGCGTAGTCGTCAAAATATCCCTTAATCAGAATTACAGGAGTTCCTTTGTCGCCGCTTCCGCTCATTAAGTCGCAAAGACTGCCCAATAAGTCGGCATATTTTCTCGGTGTTGTGCCTTCTCTGAAATATTCGGCTTCCTTGTTCTTTTGGCGAATCATATCGGTTACAGCCTGTTTTTGACTTTCTTTGTCTAAATCAGCAAATTGGTTATCAGCAATAAATTTCAGCTTTAACTCTCTTGGCTGGCCTTTAAGCTTTTCTGTATGGGCCGGGGACACAACCGGGTCGGCAAGCTCCCATATGCCAAAGGCAGGGTCTTTAAATGCTCCGTCACCATAAACTAAAACCTCAGGGCTGACGCCGGTTTTTTCAAATAAAAGCCGTCTAACATCTTCAACAAATTTGTCACAATTCCTGGGAAATAATTTCAGCTTTTCTTCCGTTGCCATATTTGAGCCTAAAACGCCGTAGTCCGGGTTACAGCCGGAAGTTTCACCGTTAAAGGTTATTGGCTCACTTAAAATATCAGTTAAAGTATAAATATTTTCTGCTCCGGCTTTTATAAGGCGGTTTTTTGTTTTTGTTCTTTTATGAATTTCAGACACAATGACATTTTTTGTTAAGCTCAAAATATCTCTGGAGTCTTTAGAAACATAAACCTCAATGTTATCACCGGCGCTTTCATAAAGAGAAATATAGTCAATGCCGGTAAAAGGATGTACATATCCCGCCGTAAGCTTTAAAAACTCCTTGCCTTTAATCGGGCCGCTGTATTGGCTTATCTCATCCATCATATCGTCATCCATAATTGGATTTCCGACTTCATCATTTGGATAGTTCAAAAGAACATAAACCTTGCTTGCTCCCATAGCAATACCCTTTAATATATTTAAAAATCTGTTACGGCTAAGTATTGGGAAAACAACGCCGACTTCACCTCCGTTAAACTTTCTTCTGACATCTTCCCCAATATGGGAAATGTTGGCATAATTACCCTGTGCCTTGGCCACAACAGCCTCGGTTATTCCAACTACATCGCTTGCTGAGAGTTCCATATTTTCCGATTTATGGGTTTCATAAACGCAATCCGCAACTATTTCAGCTAAATTGTCCCCTGAACTAATAATAGGAATCCTGATTCCAAGGGCGTTTGTTCCAATAAGTCTCATAATCCACCTCATCATTTAATTTTAACTTGATTTTTCATCGAGAATTTATTATAATATAAATGCGCATATAAGTAAAATTGATATTAATTATGAATGGAATAAGCGTATGTTATATTGCAATGTATTATGGTCACAGGGGTGGCAGCATGTATTTTGATGTTCCTTTAGATTTATATAAAATTTTTTGTATGGTTGTATCAACCTCAAGCATGTCAATGGCTGCAAAATCCCTTTATATATCCCAGCCTGCCGTCAGCATGGCTATAAAGCAATTAGAGCAGAAATTCGGACGGCAGCTTTTGGTAAGATCTTCAAAGGGCATAAGAACGACGGCAGAGGGTGCTGTTCTGTATGAATATCTTATACAGGGCATGAACTTAATAAAAACTGCCGAAAAGAAATATGCCGAAATGATT
>CAYLSP010000288.1:0-2491 GCA_964385935.1 uncultured Defluviitaleaceae bacterium | reverse complement strand
TATTTTCTGCAAGAGTGTATGTATCTCCGCCCCAAGAATTAATACCGTATTGCCCCGCAGTTGTTCCGCATAAGCTTTCGCCGTATTTATCCATCCAGTCTTTTGTTACCACATAACGTTCTGGTTGTTTTGAATCGTATTGACCGTCTGTTATTGAAGCTTTCCCGATTTTAAAGTTATAATCGTTTGCAGCAATAGACACCATTGTGTTAATCCTATTTTCAAGCGTCATCATATTTGTAATTTTGGAGGCCTGTTCTGGCTTTGATAATGAATAATCCAACTCTCCGTTTTTATACACAGCCGTAACAACTTGATTATCGGGCGCATACAATTTAAAGCGCACATCCCAGTTTTCAGGCCAAGCAGGCAATAGATAGATGTTATCGTTTAAATCATATGTCACAAGCATATTTTGAATGAGGTTTGCAAAATTGCCTCCGTGGTCCTGGTCTGGCATCCAGTCGTAATAGGGACCCCAAAATGCTGGGAAACGGCAGTTGTTTTGCAATCCTTCTTTCCAGCCAACAACAGTTTGGCTGCTCATTTGCCTAAGAATTTCCGCTGCTTCATAACCCAAACCAAGGTTTGCTACAGTTAGAGGAATTTGATTCCATCCGCCGCCTATTATTTCTCCCATTGATACAGTAACGTTTTTTTGTATTTCGTAACACGTCTCATATGTTCGGCGGCCAAGAGCCAAATTATCTTCCCCTGTTCCTAAAGAAAACTGACGGAAAGGATAAACCGAATAAAGCTGAGTAGTTTCGCATCTGTCACGGATTGTTCCAACTTCAGCCACATCAACAACAGAATTGCCTTTAATATCTGTCATAGGGAAATCTGGCACTTCTGATAGCATACGAGCCCATTTTACACGCTGCTGTGGTGTGGTCAAAGAGTTGTCAAGCTTTAGTAAATCTGAAAGAACTGCCTTTAACCCTGCTATGATAGGCGTAGGGTTTGTTGCATCCACAACAGTTTCCGCTCCCCCGCAAGGCGTAAGGTTCATTTTACCGTCTTTTTTCTCAAATCTAAGGTCAAAGAAATCTAAAAATGCTTCTGATACAGGCAAAATCTTATTCTTTAATGTCGCCGTATCCCCAGAATGCTTGTAATATTGAAGCATAAGATAGGGGTATTCTACCGTTGCTGTATAGTCATTAATAAGGTGGGATGCTGAAAAAGCCCCTGTTCCTACGCCTCCTATTGCGCTGGACTCAGCAATCCATGCACCTTTATACTGTGTTCCTCCCCCGAATGTAGCCTTTGCTCGAGATTCAAGAATCGGCAGCGAATCATAAAGATAGTTGATGAGCGACATATACGAGTCAAAATCTCCAGAAGCTGAAAGAGGCTCATAGGGATGTCTTGTATTCTGGCTCATATACATTGTGCTTGCCCATGCCTTGTAGTCGGGAGACAACTCTTTCGGAAGTATGCCTAAAAAGCAGCTATATTTATTAGCGGGCACATCCACGGAGAAAATAGAGCCGTTGAATGATACAGGTGTATTGCCTCTAGAGCCGCAACCTGAAACATATCTTTGCAGAATATAGTTTTGTGTAATGGAGAAAGCATCCGGCGTTCCTCCCAGAATTTCTATGTAACTTCTGCCCCAATACTCTTTCCACCATGCCTTGTGGGCATCATATGCGGCATAATAGCCTTGTTCTGCAATTTCTGCCTTTTTCTGCATCAGTTTTTCATACCATTGCTGTGATGTTGCCGTTTGTTCTGACAATACAACGATTGAAGTATCAATATCAGTGTTATCGATGGCAGTCTGAAGTTTGGTTGCTGAAACCTTGGTCATATTAGGGTCGGACATAACACAGCCAAATGTAAGATTTTTAAGCGGATCCAATGCGTTTAATTCAGCGTCAGAAAGTGTTGTTTTTTGCTCCTTTGCAACGTTTGCAAAAGTTGATGCAACATTTCTGTGATACCAAACCAACTGATCTGATAAGTCATCATATATGACTTCCGCATCTGTTTGGTTAAGCACTGAGTTAATCTTTTCATTACGCCATGTTTCAAGCGTAACAGAAGCCGCCGTTTTGCCCGTGCTGCCTTTTACGTGGATGATTGGATTGTTAGCATCAACCCATAGTGACAAATCCACCAAATTGCCATTTGTTCCGGCTTTAATCGTAATGCGGCCGTTTTCAAGCTCAAGCTTTTGAGAAAACTCTAACCCCGAATTAAACGGCTGGTTTTCGAAATGGATACGTATGCGGCCGAGCTTCATCAAAAACGCGCCGCCGTAATACGTTGCATCGTTGCCGCTTAATGGGCTGGATTTGTTGCCATTTGTTACATCGCCGTCAAGCGCCCCGACTTTGCTTACGTATAGCATAAGGTCTCCATCTTCAATTGTCCATGCAATTATGCCGATATCGCCATTACCTGCCGGCTTAGAACCCCAAGCATCCTCTGCGTGTTCCGTCGTTTCCAAGTCGTATTTAGTGACTTCATAAGGAGCGGTCTG
>CAYLSP010000287.1:0-2512 GCA_964385935.1 uncultured Defluviitaleaceae bacterium | reverse complement strand
ACAGCGGCTTCCATTTCCATACCTAAAACAATATTCTCTATAAAGGTCTTGCCCAGATGCAGAACCATGTATGAAAGAGAACCGACAATTGCCGCCATTATATTAGTGGGGATTTTTGTGGCGTTTTTGCCGCCTGAATATGCGATTTTAGCACAGACAAAGGCCATAACAAATTTAAAAACAAGAGTAAACGGCGCGCTTGTAAAATATTTGGGGTTAAATAAGTCGAAAAACATAGAACCGATTCCGGCCGCAAGACCGCCGCTTATGTCGCCTAAAACAAAGCCTGCCGTTAAACAGAGAATATTTCCCAAATGGATTCTGGATTCCCCGAACGGAAAAACAACGGGAAACCAAATGCTTGATGCAACATATACAAGAGCCGCCATGACCCCGATTAGTGATATTTGTTTAATACTGATTTTTTTCATTAAATTCCTCCCCTTATTAAGTAATAACATTGTCTAGACTATATCTATATTTTATATTTTTTCTAAAAATATGCAAGACGGAACGACAATTGTATCGATACAAAATTTCCGGCTAGGAGTTGAAACCTTGAATTTCCTTAATTTTATCGGATTTTCCAGACCATGGGCTTTTCTGGCTCTGATTGCAATCCCCATCATCATTTTGATGTATATGTTCAAACAAAAATATGTTAAAACCATTGTTCCAAGCCTGTTTCTGTGGGATAGGGCAACGAAAATGACTGAATCAAGCAAAAGCTTCCAAAAGCTAAAACGAAGCCTTCTGCTTTTTTTGCATATATTAATGGCGTGTCTTATTGTTTTTGCCCTTGCTGGTCCATATATCACAAAGACGGATACTTTAAGAAACTATATTTTAGTGATTGATAATTCAATGAGCATGAATTCAGTGGAACTTTCAAAAACCCGGCTGGAAAGCGCCAAAGAGGAAGCCGGAAACATAATTGATGGAATGAAGCCTGGCGAATTTGCTGCAATTATCGTCATGGGTCATGAGCCATACATAGCGGCAAACGCCACAGAAGATAAGAAAACGTTAAAGGAACGGCTTAATTCAATTCCCGAAAGTTTCCGTAGCTCTGACTATGAAAAAACAAAAACGTTGATAAATGGCATAAAGGAAAATGAAGAAGCTATGGTTTTCCTTTTTTCTGATAAAAATCAGGATTTTCAAGGCTCTGTATTTGTCCCGATAGGCGAATCTATCCCGAATATGTCAGTTACTGCCCTTTCCTATGCCAGCTTGTCCGAAAGCCTAACTGTTTATGCAAGAGTTGGCGGTTATGGCTATTCAGAAAAAGCCGAAAACGAGCTTGCTCTATATATAGACGACGAAATATTTGATGTTGTTGACATAACCGTGGAATCTGATAAGGAAACTGAAATATATTTTCAGAATGTGCCATTAGATGCTAAAACCCTGACAGCTAAGCTTGTTAATGGAGACAGCTTAAAAGAAGACGATTTACGTTTCTGCTGTGTGAAAAATACTGCGCCAAAAAAAATCATACTGTTTACTGAACAAAACGTTTTTCTTGAAAACATATTTTCAGTCCTGCCTAATGTGACGCTTTATATGGGCGAGGAAAAGGATTTGGAAACTCAGACACTTAGTGGTTATAGTCTTTATATATTTGACGGGCTTTTGCCGGATGTTATGCCGCAAGACGGGCATATCCTTATTTTAAACCCTCCTGTAAGTTCTGAGAATCAGGATTCAGAGAGGTTTATAGACGTTTCAGAAGAATTTCTTGTGAAATCAGCTACCGTTGTAAACGATAAGTTACTAGGCTTCATTGACTCATTTAATTTTTCAATTTATCAATCAAAAAACATAATCCTTCCTGAGTGGGGAGAAGTGATTTTAGAAGACGGCAGTAAGCCTCTTATATTTTCGGGCTGGACAGGAGACGGAAATACCGGGCAAAAAGTCGTTGTTATGGGCTTTGACCTCCATAATACAGACCTGCCTTTAAAGCGGGAATTCCCGATTTTTATGTATAATTTAACGACGTTTTTTCTTCCTGATGAAGTCTATCAAGGCGGCGAAATATCTCCCGGAGAAGTAGTGGAGTTGAATTTCCTGCCGGAGGCCTCTAAAGTTTCCGTCACAGCTCCTGACGGCGAAAGCCATTTGATTGCACCGCCCTTCCCTCCCACGGCTTTTTCCGGCGCAAAATCCCCCGGATTATATTATATGTTTCAGGAAACTCCCTATGGTGAAGTTAAAACGGCCTTTGCCATAAACTATCGGGATTTTGAGGAATCTGACCTGGCTGTTGATAATGTTTCAGAAGAGGGAAGTATTTTATATCATGAGGCTTTTACAAACTCAGGTATTGAAAATATTTTAATAATAATTCTGCTTTGTTTAGCGGTTTTGGAATGGTGGGTGTTCTATCGTGGTATTTAATTCGTTTGGCTTTTTAGAGCATTTATACCTTCTGATACTGCCCTTCATTCTCGGAATCTTAATATTTTTAGGCATTAAAAAAACAGGATATTCAAAGTTTCAGAAAACG
>CAYLSP010000286.1:0-2513 GCA_964385935.1 uncultured Defluviitaleaceae bacterium | reverse complement strand
AGATATCTCAATTCCTTATGGCGTCTATACCGTCACTGAGCTTCAAGGTGAAGGCTATGAAAAGACTATAACAATTAACGGAGAAATCGTAGAAGGTAACACTTTCACTTTTGAAAAAGGAACAGACATTGATATAGTTGTTACCAACGAAAAAACTACACCACCACCGCCGACAAACGGAAATATAACCGTTGAAAAAGTTGTTAAAGATGCGGACGGTAAAGACATTGATAACTTTAATAACCAAAGCTTTGAAATAGTATTCACTCCAGACGACGACAGCGCACCTGTTACAGTTACTCTTGACAAAAACGATCCTGAAAAAGCAGTTAACTTAGTCTTTGGCAAAACCTATACTATTTCAGAAAAAGGAGAAGGCACGGATTTCGGCTACTCTGTAAATATTACCGTAACAACTGATGATGAAGTCAGCGCAAACCGCACATTTACATTCGAGAGAGACACAGAAGTCAGCGTTAAGGTTATAAACACAGAGAAATCAGAAGAGCCAGAAGACCCCGATAGTTATATAAGCATAGAAAAAATTGTTAAGCTTGACGGAAAAGTTTTAGATACCTATACAGAGAAGTTTACAATCAGATTAACTGATGAAGACGGAAAATTTAAGGACTATGAGCTTAGCGCCGGAGAGAAAATTATTGAAAAAATTACTCTTCCTTACGGCACCTATACCGTCACAGAGCTTAATGCCGCAGACTACAAGAAGACTATAACTATCAATGGCGATAACGTAACAGACAACAAGTTTACATTCGTTGAAGGAACGGATATTAAGTTGGTTGTAACTAACCAGAAGACTACTACACCTCCGACACCACCAACTAATACTCCAACACCAACACCAACCGAATCAACAACCAGACGTCCTTCAAGACCTTCTAATCCGCCAGCCCCTACTTCAACGCCTGAAGTTGATATGGATCTTCCGGATAACATAATTCCTGAGGGCGCGCCGACACCAATGCCATCATCACCAGTTGCTACACCTACACCAGAGGAAGATCTGGAGCTTTCAGACCCTGGCCTCCCAGGCGGTAATATAACTCCAACCCCGGGTGTAAATGAACCAATAAAACCTGTTCCAGAAGGAAAGGTGAATCCAAAGACTGGCGAATCAATTATGACCTCCATTAACGTAGTTGTCATCCTTGGAATTGCGGTATGTCTCTTCCTTGAAATACGCGACCAATACGGACGCCGTAAATCACACTAAAAAGCTCTGATATAAATAAAGTCACTCCAAGCGGATAGGAGGGGGAATTTTCCCCTCCTATCCGCATTTTTAACTACTATAAAAGTTGTAGCATTTAATTATTTATGTTATACTATTAATACTTTACTGCTTATTTCCCTTGTGGAGGTTTAAAATGATTAGTGAATTTATTTCTAAAATGGAGAAAATATTAATATCCAACAGCTTTGTGAAGCCCGATTGGCTTTACCCTTCCATTGGCGTTAACATCCCATTTATTAGGAACGAAGGCGCCGTTTTGTATGTGGTTAACTTAGTTGATACCGAAAAAATTAATATAAAAGAACTCCCCCAAATAATAAAAACCTCTGAGGCAGTATATGACGCAGTGGCTAAAAAATACGGATTCAGATCAGTAATTATTTTTAATGTAATACCTGAGATAATATCGTCAATGGATACCATGGATTATGTTGACAATGCGGAAGAATTTATTTCCCAGCCGAAATACAGCATAGCTCTGGGAGTAGACCTGACAAACGGAACCGTCCACAAAAACCCAAAACAGCCATATAAGCTCATGAATATAATAAAATATGCCGAAAGCGCTCTTGGTACAAACAGTGACGAATATACAAAGGAATTAAAACCCGTAAGAAAATTCAGTTTTTTTATGCTTGTCATAATTTTGTTGAATCTGACTATGCTTGCTCTTACTGAACTCAACGGCGGCTCTGACAATCTTTTAACCCTTATACAGTTCGGCGCTCTTGAGAAAACTCTGGTTTTATATAACGGGGAATATTGGCGACTTTTGAGCTGTATGTTCCTACACGCAGGGCTTGCCCATTTTGCCTATAACAGCCTTTCTCTATATATCTTCGGAGACCGTGTTGAAAAATACATGGGAAGACTGAACTTTATACTAATTTATTTAATTTCAGGAATAGCGGGAAGCGTCGCTTCTCTTTTCTTCGCAAACGCGGTGTGCGTGGGGGCTTCCGGCGGCATATTCGGCCTTATGGGGGCAGTGCTAATACTTGCCAGATTTACGGACAGAGAAGTAGCAAACCTTTCTTATTATTCCATATTACTAATAGCCGTTATCGGTATCCTTATGGGCTTCATCATGCCAAATGTGGGTAACGCCGCCCATATCGGCGGGTTTACAACAGGAATGATACTTAGCTTTGTGGTATTGTTAAACGCAAAAAAGAATAATTTATTGTTTTACGCCGAAAAAGACTCCGAGGAATTATAAATTAAGAGCCTTACTCAACATTGCAATTGAGTAAGGCTC
>CAYLSP010000285.1:0-2517 GCA_964385935.1 uncultured Defluviitaleaceae bacterium | reverse complement strand
TCTTAACGCCTGCATACGACCTGAGTCATCGTCTGGAAACAGAATAAAGTCCAAATGCTCCTTAGGGCGGCAAGTTTGATAAATTCTGTAGGCTCGTGCATTTATATAAGCCTGGTCAGCGTCAGAGCCGCTCCATGTCACACTGTTTACATATTCCGGATAAGTATAAAAAGGGCCAACTTTACCTAAATGCTTATTTTGCATTTTGTCGTTAAGAGAATTCTTTACTCTGATTTTTGCAGGGTTTCCATATGCATCTATATCTGTGGAGGCGGCAAAATCCCAATCCACGCCTTTTTCACCGTACCATGAGATGAGAAAAGCCTCCTCGCTTAACATGAGGTCAAGAAGCTTAAAAGCAGACTCAGGGTTTTGGCAGGTTGACGTTATAACTCCACCAATCGTTGGCAGCGGGGTTTTTATTGTAGCAAATTTGTGTCCGTCAGGGCCTGTTAGCGGCGGCAAATGAATGTAACTGCTAATTATTTCAACAGAGCTTTGAAGCAGTACGTCAGTTATACCGTTAGAAGTAAATCCACCAAGAAGATTATCCGGGTTATTTGCAAGCTCTGAAAGCTGAGATTTGTCTAGCGAAAACTGGAATGGGTGCAAAATTCCTTGAACGTACAGTTTATTCAAATATTGCATAGCCTGCCGCCACTGCTCTGTAACAGGTGCAAAGTGAACTTTCCCATCCTCTACAAACATTCTCGAATTACTCGGGTCATTGTAAATAAAGGCGTTTATAATAAAATTAAAGCTTTCAAAGCTTGCATCATCCATTGCGCCGGCCATTGGTATCTCGTCATTAAGTCCATTTCCGTTAGGATCGTCATTTTTAAAGGCTTGAAGCACCTCATAAAACTGTTCTGTTGTTTGAGGTATTGTCAGTTTCAATTTTTTCAGCCAACCCACGTTAATCCAATAGACTTGGGCCGTTTGCGACGTGTCGGAAAAATCCATGGCCGGAACATAGAAAATTGTTCCGTCTTGAGAACTTATTGTTGCGCTTAAATCATAAGGCTCAAAGGAATCCAGAACGCGTCCGAGATTCGTATCTTTAGTTATATATGAGTTTAACGGAACAATATATCCTTTTGCTCCGTATTCCTGCATAAGCGCATGATTGGTTGCAAAATTACTCCCATTGTTAAAGGACAAAAAAATGTCGGTTTTAACATTTTCTGAAGCGATAATTTTTTCAAGGTATTCAGCCGAATATGTTTCAGGGATAAAATTAAACTGAATAGAACATCCGATCTTTTCTTCTAACCAATTCTTATAATAGTTTGTATCAATGTTGCGGATGAAGGGACTATCCGGCATAGCAACAATCAATGTTTCACTCATATCTCCTATTTTTCCAAACAAACCTGCCGCACTTGCACTCAATAAAGACAAACCGATTAGTAGAATGCAGAACAAAAGGGTCTTTTTTATACAAACACCGCCCATTCATTTTTTAACATAATACCACATTAACAAAATTATTTCCAATAAATTATATTTTGTCCATATAAATCATAACAAAATACATATAATTAATTCATTATCTAAGCTAATTATGCTATAATGACAGTAATCAGGGTTTTAAAGGTTGGTGATAACTTGTACGGTGTATATATTATTGATGATGAAAAATTGATGGTTGAAAATATTATAAGCAGTATTTCGTGGGCCGAAAATGGCTTTGAAGTAATCGGACATAATATCCACCCCCAAAAAGCGGTTTTAGAAATACTTGCGCTTAAACCCCACCTTGTTTTTTGCGACTTAAAAATGCCTGATATGGATGGAATTGAACTAATTAAAAAAATACGCGATGCGGAGCTTGACTGTGAGTTTATTATGCTAAGCGCATTCGGTGAATTTGAGGCAAGCCGCAGCTTTTACCGCCTAAACGGCTTTGATTATCTTTTAAAACCGCTAAAGCAACAGGAAGCCGAATTGGTTTTGGAAAGGCTGTCCCGTGAAATTTCTGCAAAGGAACATATGACGCCGTCTACTGTTTTTAAACAATCCAACACAAAAGCCTTTGACGAACTGATAGCCTATATCACTGAAAATATCAGCAAAAAATATACGCTAGAAAAGCTTTCAAAACAATTTGGAATATCTCAGTCACATATATGCAGGTTGTTCTCAAAATATTATCAGTCCACGCTAACTATTTTTTTAACCAATCTTCGCATGAAAGAAGCCGGGCGGCTTATTGCCCAAACTGACATGGCCTTTAAAGAAATCGCTCTGGATTGTGGCTATCCTGATTATTTTTATTTTTATAGAGTGTTTAAAGGCTACTGGGGAATATCCCCCACTGATTATAGGCAAATAAATGGGGTGCCCCACATTGAAAAATAAAATATGGAGTAATATGTCACTTTTATTTGCTGTGCTGTTTGGGACAATTGTTGCCGTCTGGCTCTTGTTTTATTTTTTTATGGCTCACAACATATATTTAAGCACAGAAAAACAGCTTGACACAACAGCAAAAAATATTGTTTCCGATTTAGGAAA
>CAYLSP010000284.1:0-2526 GCA_964385935.1 uncultured Defluviitaleaceae bacterium | reverse complement strand
AAGCTCTTCAACGCCGTAGGAGTCAATTAAATAATTAATTTTTTGATGGTCAATAACATCTCCTTTTCCGGCCAACTTTGACAGACTCTCCAAAATGGCGGCGGCCTTGTTAACGCTATCCTCAGTGCCCGATACGACCACTTCGTCTCCTCTGTTTATAATACTGACAGAGAACGCCGCCTCGATTTTTTTTATATTCTCGTCAAATTTCCCGAAAACACTGCCAATACAAGAAATCGGTATAATTACACTTCTTTTAAAAGCTTTTGCGTTTAAGTTATCCATAGTAAACTCTATCACTCCTGCATTTCATTAGTTTCGGTTCCCGGTAAATCAGGATTTTCCTCATTTCCCTCAATAGGTATACTAACCTGAGCCTCAGCGTCTATTCTCTCAATTGTTGTCAACAGACATTTTACATGAAGACCGTCGCCTAAGTCAGTGAAAGTCGTTTTCTTATCTATAATATCAGTATCGGTACTAAATTCGCGAACTATTCTATTTGTTATAGCTCTATCGGCCACACTACGGGCTTCTTCTTCCGTTCTGCTTTTTGGAACCTCAATAAATTCCCTATACTCAGCCGCCGCAAAAATAACAGGCAACGGATATGACTCACCAAAACCAAGCTGAGTCCTTTCTATGATTTTATCATAGTTGTTATAAAAAATCGAGGTTTTTCGTAAATTAATTGTTTTATCTAACAGTATTATATAACGGTCAACCTTTTTCTCTCCTGTATATTTTTTTATTTTATATTCATAGGGCACTAAAAATTCTATTTCATAAAATATTTTCGCCCTGACATCAGCATAGGCATGTACATATTCCTTCCTTAATTGTTCGTCCTGAGTTCCTATTATTATTTCGCTTGAAACCAGTATGTCGCCCTCACGAACTACATCTCCGCGTTTTGCCAAAGGCGTACCACTTGATGCGCCCACGCTCATTATTAAGCCGTCTTTTTTAGCCACAATATTGCAGGGGATACTTTTATCAATAACCTGCTGCTTTTCTATGGTCTCCGCCATATGAACAGTGGCTTTTGTGCCGGTTATATCAATATGTATAAACGATATATCGGAGAAATAATACAAAAACATCTTCTCTAGTGTTTTCGTATCTACTGAAGCTTTAAAAACCCCTTCTTTTAGACCCTGTTCATTTAGAAATTCAATAATTTGATGAGTTTGTATTCTGGAGTTTCCCTCCACCTCTACAAGCCATATAAATGACGACAGAAAATACAAAAACCCAATAAAAAATATTATTCCGGCGGCCAGAACCTTCCTTTTTCTGTATCTGAACAGCCAAAAAGGTACTCCCGATTTATCCCTGATTTTTATTTTACACTTTGTTTTCCTTGCACAGGGTTTCAGCAGTTTAAAGCCTTTAATTGACACTTTCATTGTAACAACGCCTTCATCACGGACGATATCCCACAAAAAAATATTTTTGTGTACGGCCATGTTCATAAAGCGCTCAACAGAAAAGCCTGAGACCTCAATAACCACATAACCTTTTATATTATTGACAACTTCAAGGAACATACGCACTCCGCCTGTCATTTTTTCATTAATAAAGAAATTCAAACCTCAATATTTTTCCGTTAATAAGAACATTCTCAGAAGTAATATGTTTTAAAACGAGATTTTTCCCCTCTATCCTGACCACACCGGCCTTTGTATTTATCCTCATTTTCTCCCCTGTATATTCAATTAGCCCCCTGTAATTTTCTATTAAAAGCTCATCATTTCCCACCATAGAAATAAGAGGCAAATCAAGAACGATTTCCCTTGGAAGCTCTAATGCCTTTGTAATTTTATTTTTAATTGAAATGCTTCTCGGCAAAAGACACACCCCAGACGCATAAATATAGTCCAAATATAATTATGCGCAATCCTTTCAAATTATGAATTTATGCTGTTTGTAACAAAAACATAAATTAGAAATATAATACTATAAGATTGAAAAAAGGCCGTGATTTTCATGACATTTTCAATGTCCGCAACAATAGAGGCTATAGTCCTTGTTATAGCCCTTTCAACTGATGCGTTTGTATCGGGGTTTGCCTATGGAAGTAATAAAATAAAAATACCTTTTATGTCCGTTCAGGTTATAAATTTTATTTGCACTTCCTTTTTGGCCATATCCCTTTTATTAGGCAGTGTCATCAGGCAATATATACCCTCACCTCTTCCAACGATTATCTGTTTTTGCGTTTTATTTGTTCTGGGCATTATTAAGCTGTTGGACAGCACAATAAAATCTGTTATAAGGAATAACAGCGATTTAAATAAGCAAATAAAATTTTCATTATTTAATCTTAATTTTGTTCTGAATCTGTACGCAAACCCTGAAAAAGCTGATATGGATAAATCGAAGCTGCTTTCATCAGGTGAGGCAGTGGCTCTTGCAATGGCTCTTTCCCTTGATGGGCTTGTTATGGGTATTGGCGCGGGGCTTGTGAAAATAAATATAATAGAAGTAATTATATATTCACTAATTTTCGGAACAGGAGCAATA
>CAYLSP010000283.1:0-2537 GCA_964385935.1 uncultured Defluviitaleaceae bacterium | reverse complement strand
CCATGCCCTTATAGGGCTAATATCAAGCCACCCGCTTAGCGGGTGGTCATGACTATAGCTACTAAAAATGATCCCTGTTGATTAAATCTTCAAAGGGATTAAATGAGTGTTAAGTATGAAAACTAAAGTTAGAAGTTAACGATAGATGAAAAGGTTAATGGTTGATAATATTTTGGAAAGTAATCTAGTGCATGTTCCCACTAAGCTAACGGCAATCTTTTCGGCTAAATTTAATAAATGACAATTTAGTTTGAGAAATGATTCCCGCACCAAAAATAAGCAGACTCCCTAAAACCAACCTAGCAGTAAGGGGCTCTATAGCAAGTGCAATTGAAAAAATAGCTGAAAAGACACCTTCTGTTGAAAAGATTATGGCAGAGGTTACGCCAGAGGTAAATCGTTGGAAATATGCCTGCAAAAAGAAGCACAGCGATGTACAGATCAGAGCTGAGTGTAATAAATATGGCAAAGATGCTGAACTTATTGGCGCGATGCTAAATTGACCAAGGGGAATTATTACAACAGTTCCTAATACGCCACAGGTTATCATCTGAACCATGGTTAGGAGCGCAGCGTCGTGTTCCCCTGATTTTTCCGACATAAGCGTTAATTGTATTGCGTAAAAAAATGCAGAAACAATTGTTAAAGCGTCACCTTTGTTTATAGAGAAATCCATATTAAAGGATAAAACCGCTGTACCTAATAGTGCAATAAACGCCGCCGATATGCTATATTTATCAACTTTATGTTTCAGAGCAAAGACTGAAATAAACGGCACGATAATAACGCTTAATGTGTTTAGAAACGCGTTCTTTGAAGGGGTTGTATAGGCAAGACCTGTTATTTGGAACACAAAACCTAAATAGAGAAGAGTTCCGAATATAATACCCCATATAACAGTCTTCCTTTTTAAATTTTTAATTTTCTTTATGCAAAGAAGGGTCATAACCACTGACGCTATGACAAATCGGTATGCCACAATCTGGAAAGAGGTCATATATTCTAGCAAAATATCTGCTGCTACAAAACTCGTCCCCCATATCATTGCTGTGAGTAAAAGCCCAAGTTCACCTTTGAATTTTTTTATATTAATCATTATTTATTTAAGGCTTCCAAACTATATGGATGAACCTTGTTCCCCCGTGATTTTGTATAATCAATTTTATGAATAAGCGCCTTCTTAAAGGCTTCATCAAGATCTTTTTCTGATAGTTCCCGAATTTCTGAAAGACCGTCATGATTCGGTCTTGTGGCTTCGGTCAAATCTGAAATATATATTATTTTTTCAAGCTTTGTCATGTCTCTATGACCGGTGGTATGCCACTTTATAGCGTTTAAAATCTCGCTGTCAGAAATGCCGAATACCTGTTCGGCCATTTTTGCACCAATAAAGCTATGGCACAAATCAGGCTTTTTTTTCATATATTCGTCCATTTCAACACCGTATTTTTTGCAGGCTGTTTTCATTTCCTCATTACTAAGCCCTTTTGCACAATCGTGTAAAAGTCCGGCTACATAAGCCTTTTCCTCGTCAGCATTAAACCGCCGCGACATTTTTAACGCTTCGTGAGCAACTCCCTTTGTATGCAGATAACGCTTTTGAGAAAGGGATTCCTTTAAAATATGGTCGATTTCTTCAAAAAGCATGTGAGTGTATTTTGAAAAATTATTTTTATAGAGATTCTCTTTCTCTATATATTCAATAATCAGGTACGGAATTAAATACCTGACCGGCTTTCCATAATAAACATTTTTCCTGATCTCAGAAGATGAGATATCCAAAGCCGGTATTTCTAAAAAATCTAAGCCTTTAGTATATTGGGCTTTAATTTTCTCGTCAGATGGTATGTCATAACCGGGTCTTGTGACGCAGATGAAACGGCAAAGCTCCATTAATTCACTGCTGTCCTTCCAACCAGGAGCTTGCAAAAGCTGGTCTGAGCCGATGATAAAATAGATTTCAGCGTTTGAATTGGCTTTTATAAATCGTATGGTTTCTATGGTATAAGAAAACTTTTCTCTGATTTCCAAATCAGAGGCCAAGAAGTTTTCATTGCCCAAAACGCCTAGTTTTGTCATTTCAAGCCTGTCCTTCTCGCTTGTCATATTAAATTTATGAGGTGGTGACGATGAAGGGATAAATATTATTTTATCAAGCCCAAAAGCACAGCGAACGGCCTCTGCCGCCGCCAGATGTCCAAAATGAACAGGGTCGAAAGAGCCGCCTAAAATGCCGATTTTATTGTATGAAAAGTCCGTAGAAGTCATAAATAATCAATCCCAATCATCATTTTTTCTTCTTGAATGAGAAACGTTTTTCCTCGCCTTTTAAAATTCTTGATATATTACTTCTATGCTGAAACCATGACATGACCGTGAAGAATGTGCAAATACAGGTAACTTCCGTTCCGAGATTAAAAATTATTGCGCCAATGGTCATGAAAGTTGACACAACCAATGAAAGCACGGAAATCATTCTAACTGTAAAAAGCGTTATAATCCCTGGTATATAACACATGAGCATTACATATGGGTTA
>CAYLSP010000282.1:0-2568 GCA_964385935.1 uncultured Defluviitaleaceae bacterium | reverse complement strand
TCACTAATTTCTACACAATGCCTTTATTCAATAAGATCTGCCCATCTTATTTCCCTCCCAACCTTTCCCTAATTTCACGGTTGAGCTTATCACGCCAGTTTTCTGTATATGTTTCGGCACTGCGCAGAAGCTCTTCACAAAATGCGGCTACATCCTCGCCTGTAATTTCCAGCACATGCTTACCGTTTGCCGCACCCTCTTCAAACAGCTCAATCAGATCGTAATGAACCTTCATCATATCGTAGCCTGCCCCTGCGACAAACATCCACATATGGCTTTGGATTTTCTTGAATACAAACTGATAGTCCTCCGGCAGTGCATCCACCTTTGCCATCTGCTCTTTGTATTCACGCTTGCTCTCAACTATCTTTTTGAGGTTGAAATAATCATCGAAAAAATTAGACATTTGCTTGTTTCTCCTTTAATTCATAAATTTTCGATGCAATAAATTCCCATTTGCTCCAAAACCTTTGCAGTTCCTCACGCCCCGCATCATTAAGCGTAAAAAACTTTCTCGGCGGGCCCATATCGGACGGCTTTTTTTCCACCTCCACAAGTGCGTTTTTTTCCAGCCGCACCAGGATCGTATATACCGTCCCCTCCACCACATCGGTAAAGCCCAGGGCATTGAGCTTTCGTGTAATTTCATGGCCGTAGGTTTGCTGGCGGCTGATGATTTCGAGAACGCAGCCCTCAAGCACACCCTTTAACATCTCGGTTAGGTTTTCCACGTTTCCACCTCCTATAGCTATTCTGTGACACAGATATTCTGTATCACTTACTACAACTATATCGTATCACTAAGTAGGCACCATGTCAATAGCTAATTTTTGTATTCACATTATGTTTACAAACACACAAAAAAACTTATTGACCGATTCGGTTTATAATGTTATGATATGTTTAAACCGATTCGGTAAAAAACAATAAAAACTGTAACTAAAGTGTCGATAACTCCGGGGTTGATACTTTCACGCCTCTCTTTAGAGCATGGGGCCCAATCGGATTTTATGTCACATTATTCACGACAAAACTCATCTTTATAAAAATGCCTCTTCATCAAATCAAGGCACTTGTTAAAATCCGCAATCAGTGCGTCAAAGTCGGTGGCCTGCCGCATGGCAGTGCCGGATAGATACCCCTCTGAATAGTATGTCAATATTTTCAGCACAAGCTCGGGATCAACATCGTCCTTGAACTTTTTGGCATCCATATTTTCAAACACAAACGCTGTACTGAAAGCTTCACCCTCAGAAATATAACGCTTAATATCTTCAGAAACCTCTTTATCTGTTTCATAGTACATGCCTGTTAAAAACGAGAGGATTCCGGGAAACTTTTTCAGTGCAGACATTTTTATTTCGGAAGCTAAGCGTATTTTATCGAAGAAGTCTGTGACCGATTTGTCAAAGCGATTGTCCATTTCCGTTTTGAGGGTGTTGCCCGCAAATTCGATCAGATAGAGATAAAGTGCTTTTTTGCTTCCAAAGTAGTAGAAAACCATTGCCTTTGAAATGCCGGAGGCCTCGGCAATATCGGCAACCGATGCCTTTTTATAGCCCACTGCGCCAAACAGGCTCATAGCGGCATCTATAATAACGTTTTGTTTTTCCGGCGGTAGGCTCAAGAATCTTTCCAACATCATCACCTCTAATAACATTAACCGAATCGGTTTAAACATATCATAGCATTATAAACCGAATCGGTCAATGGTTTTTTTGCATATGTTCGTAAACATAATGTGAAGACAAAAATTAGCTATTGACATGCTCGCTACTTGGTGCTACGATATAGCAGTAGTAAGTGATGCATAATATTCTGTATTGCAGAATAGTATTGAAAGCTTAGCAGAATTTAACGGTAAGGAAAGCGATTATAGCTATATAGCAGTTGATGGCATTGTTTATGATGTTACAAACGATAAGAACTGGAAAAATGGCGAACATCATGGCTTTCTCGCCGGAACTGATTTAACTGCTGAATTCAACGCACAGCATAAAATGGCTACTCTCAGAAAATTACCAAAAGTAGGTGTCTTAAAATAAGAGATAACTTTTATATGAGGTGATAACATTTGAAACTCAGGTTTAAAGACCAATCTTTCCATAGAGATGCAATCAATGCCGTCAGTGATCACTTTTTAGGGCAGGACAGCTTTCACAAAAAGTTAAACAGTGATGTCAGTAAATTGGGAGAGGGTGGTAGCAGTGATTAACGAAGCAATTACCGCACAAGGATTGCATAAATCCTTTAAGGATGTCCATGTCCTGAAAGGCGTGGACTTTACGGTAGAAAAGGGCAGCATATTTGCGCTGCTCGGCTCAAACGGCGCAGGTAAGACGACCGCAATTAAAATCCTCACCACGCTGCTAAAAGCGGACAAAGGAACCGCTGTCGTAAACAGCTTTGATGTGGATAAAAACCCCAACAACGTGCGGCAGTCGATTAGCCTAACCGGACAGTTCGCCGCCGTAGACGAAATTTTAACCGGTCGGGAAAACCTTGAGCTCATCGCAAAGCTGCGGCACCTTGAAAACCCCAAGCAGATTGCCGATCAATTGCTGGCAC
>CAYLSP010000281.1:0-2573 GCA_964385935.1 uncultured Defluviitaleaceae bacterium | reverse complement strand
CATGCTATTGACAATGTGTCAGTTGTCCGTATTCTCTGCGGTCTGCTGTTCCCGTTTGGTCTTGGTATGGTTATGCTGTTAGGTGCGGAACTGTTTACAGGCAATACCATGATTTCAATTTCAGTCTTAGAAAAAAAGGCAAGTGTTTCAGGTATGATCCGCAACTGGCTTGCCGTCTATATAGGAAACTTTATCGGTGCCGCACTCTTAGCAGCTGCTTGCTTCTATGGCGGACAGTTTAACTTCTCCGGCGGACATCTTGCAGAATACACAATAAAAATCGCTGTATCTAAATGCAGTTTAGATTTTGGCCCTGCTCTTGTTATGGGTATTCTTTGTAACCTGCTTGTCTGTGCCGGCGTTCTTTGCAGTCTGTCTGCCAAAGACACAGCCGGAAAGATTCTCGGCGCATATATCCCTGTAGCGTTTTTCGTTCTCTGTGGTTTTGAACACTGTGTTGCAAATATGTACTATATTCCAGCAGGACTTTTGGCAATGCAAAATCCGGCTTATGCACAGTTGGCAATTGATGCCGGGCTTAATGTATCAAATCTCAATTTGGGAAACTTCCTTATTGGAAATCTCCTGCCTGTGACCATAGGTAATATAATAGGTGGAGTAGCTCTTGCAATCACACTTTGGCTTTGTCACTACCGTAAAGCTTCAAAAGCGGTGAAATAACATGAACATACAAGAGGCTATGGATTACATCCACAGTACAAACTGGAAGGGCAGCCAGCTTGTACTGTGGATGTATGCCCTTCTGGAACTTCTCGGAAACCCCGAGAAAAAACTAAAATTTATTCACATAGCCGGAACAAACGGGAAAGGTTCTACTGCCGCAATGCTGTCTTATATCCTGCGTGAAGCGGGATATAAGACCGGCTTATACACTTCCCCTTATATTCAACATTTTGGAGAGCGTATTCAAGTTAATGGCGCTTCTATCAGTGATCAGGATATCTCCGAACTAGCTGAACAAATTCGTATTTGTGCGGACAAAATGGAGGACGCTCCGACAGAATTTGAAATTATTACGGTTATGTCTTTCCTTCATTTTGTCCGCTCTGAATGTGATATAGTGGTATTTGAAGTTGGGCTTGGCGGAAGGCTTGATGCCACAAACGTTATCCCCGTTCCCGAAGTAGCGGTAATTACAGCAATTGGCCTAGATCATGTGGCGGAACTTGGCGACACGGTGGAAAAAATCGCGGTGGAAAAGGGCGGGATTATTAAGCCCGGCGGTGATGTTGTTCTATATCCTCAGGCTGAAAACATCCTCAACGTGTTCAGAGATATCTGCCAGTCACAAAACGCTCAGCTCACCATAGCAAATCCTGACAGGATATCTTTAAAGCAAAGCGATGTAAATGGGCAATCCTTTGATTTTGATAACATCCCTCTGAGTATTCCGCTTCTTGGCGCATATCAGCTGAACAATGCCGCAACCGCCATAACTACAGTGGAAACCCTCCGCCAAAAAGGTTGGGACATTAGCGATACGGCTCTTCGTGACGGCTTATCTAAAGTCAAGTGGCCCGCTAGATTCGAGATTCTGCAAACTAACCCAACATTTATTGTAGATGGAGGGCACAATCTGCAATGCGTGGAAGCGATTGCTAATAATCTGCAACAGTATTTTCCCGGCAAAAAAGTCACTTTCATGATTGGCGTAATGGCGGATAAGGACTATAAACAAATGTGTCTAACAATTCTGCCTTTTGCCGAAAGTGTTATAACGGTAACACCTGACAACCCTCGTGCATTATTTGCATCAAAACTAGCCGACTGCTTTGTTTCCCTTGGATTTGGGCGCGTCACTGTATGCGAAAGCGTGGAACAGGGTCTTGAAACGGCACTAAAAACTTGTGGAAAAGATGGTGTTATCTGCGCTCTTGGGTCATTATACATGGCCGGGAGCATCCGTTCATATTTTGGATTTAATTAAGTATCCTGAAATAAAGACCGCCGCTAGTAAGCATAAACCTTACTGACGGCGGTCTTATTAATATCAGCCAATAAGTTTTAGCCCTAAAACAGTGGCTAATACTCCTAAAAATATACTAATTAGAATATAGGTGGTTGCCAATAAAAATTTACCGTTGCTTATTAATGACGAAGATTCAAAAGCAAATGTTGAGAAAGTTGTAAAACCTCCGCATACACCGACTTTTAACATCAAAACTAAACGTTGAGATATTGTAGGATTTTTTGAAATCCATGCCGAGATAAGACCGAGAACGAAAGCTCCTATAACATTGATTATCATAGTTTTGTATGGAAATCCTCTTTCATCACCCAAAGGTATTAAACTAACCATGTATCTGCAAACACTTCCGAAAAATCCACCTAAACCAACAAAAAGAAAGTCAATCATTTGTTTCCTCCCAAGCACCCTCATTAGATTGGATTATAATATCGTCACGATTAGCGTTTTATGTACAATTTTTATTAGACAAAATAACTCTCACCATACATCAAAAGCTGTCAAACTTATGTTCGACAGCTTTCGATATCATTAATAGCGGAAGGGGGACTTGAACCCTCGACCTAACGGGTATGAACCGTTTGCT
>CAYLSP010000280.1:0-2577 GCA_964385935.1 uncultured Defluviitaleaceae bacterium | reverse complement strand
CTTAAATTTGTGCTTATAGGTTCACCCAGAGAGACTTCTTTTATCTGATCGGCGGTGAGTTTTGAGGGGTCGCGAGATGCAGTTGTGTTTTTAGTTTCTCCTAGCTGGCTAAGTTTATTAATAGCTATAAACGCGAAAGTGCCGGTTGCTCCTAAAAGGATAACTAGAAGGGCAATAATAATTACAAACATTGCTTTACTTTTGTCCAAGAAATCATCTCTCCTTTAATAATTTCTTAATGCCTTACCATGGCTATAAGCCGGTTTCCGGCGTCATTCCAATTATTTTTATCTCAACTCTTCTGTTTTCGGCCTTTCCCTGAGGCGTATCGTTAGAAGCGATAGGACGGTATTCACCGAAGCCACTTGTTTCGATTTTATATGGGTCAACGCCCTTTTGCTCAACAAAGTAGTCGCCAACTGCCGCCGCCCTGTAAGTCGCAAGATAGAAGTTGTTCGGATACATGAAAGTGTTAATTGGGCTGTTGTCCGTATGCCCCTCTATCTTGAGTTCAAAGTCGGGATGTTTCAGATATTCCTCGGCAATTTCGTCAAGGAATCTGATAACCTCAGGCTTAATAACAGCACTACCAACATCAAACATCATACCGTCTTTGAATCTTATAAGAATCTGGTTCTCATATGGGTCAAATTTAACTTCTACTTTCTGGTTATTAATTTCTTCCGCCATATAAGTCTTGAAATTTGACGTCATTTCGGCAAGCTCGCGATTCAGGGTCTTTTCCATATCCTTTTGTGTTTCGTCTTCCGTTTTTGGCGCGGGGTTTACATCCGGCATCATCATGATACCTTTTCCCAGCATATCCATAATGCCCTGACTTCCCGCCGATTCAAAAATTGTCATTGGAACGCCTGAAAGAGAGGCTTGAATTTCCTGATATTTTCCGGCATCAATGGTGGAACTGGCGAACATAAGAACAAAGAAACAGAGAAGCAGCGTTACAAGGTCGCCATAGGTGTTCATGTATTCTGGTGCGCCTTTTCTAACTATAATAGGTCTTTTTTCTTTCGCCATTCTAATCACCAGCCTTCGTATCAGCACCCTTTCCTCTTAATGCGGGTGAAAGGAAGGCCTTCAACTTTTCTTCAATAATTCTGGGATTCTCACCAGCTTGTATTGATAACATACCTTCTATTTGCACTTCTTTTATAAGCATCTCTTCATCACTATAAGTTTTCATTTTGTTGGCTATAGGATTGGCAATAAAGTTTGCCAGGATTGAACCGTAGAACGTTGTTACAAGAGCTATGGACATATTAGGTCCAATACTTGCGGTATCCTGAAGGTTACGAAGCATCATAATAAGTCCGATAAGAGTACCGATCATGCCCCAGGCAGGCGCTTGACCTCCAATAAATTCCCAAACACCCCGGGCGTCACCATGACGGTTCTCTATGTATGACATTTCGGTCTCCAGAATGTTTCTTACAAGTTCCGGGTCGGTTGCGTCAACAATGAGAGTTATTCCTTTTTTCAAAAACTGGTCTGTCATGGTATTAGCTGTCTCGTCAAGAGCCAAAACACCTTCTTTTCTGGCCAGATTGGAGAGCTCAATAATCTTTCTGATGGATTCCATAGCGTCAACCTTGGGCGGGAACCAAATAACTCTTGAGCCTTTAATTGCCGCTAAGAGCTTTGGCAGCGGGTTACCAACGATAGTAGCCGCGATTGTACCTCCGATTGTAATCATAATAGAGGCAGGGTCCACGAATGAGCTGATGACCGCACCAATGTCAAATTTAACGGGTAACATCATGGAAATAACAATAAATACTATACCTGAAACTAATCCTATAATAGTTCCCAGATCCAAAACTACATCTCCTCCAATCGGCTAGAAAAACTTTTTTTGAATTCGATTGATTTTCTTATTATATCATCAATTGACTCCCTGACAATAATTTTTTTGCCGGTTGTCATTGTTATTGTCGTATCAGGATTTGCTTCTATATATTCAATTAATTCAGAGTTAATCACAACTTCAATGTTATTGAGTTTCGTCACCTTTATCATATAATAACTCCTTAAATATCCGGGACAGGCAGAACCTGCCCCGGTATATTATCAAAAATAACTATCTCTTCAGGTTGACAAGCTCTTGGAGCATGTCGTCGGAGGTTGTAATAATTCTGGAGTTAGCTTGGAAACCTCTTTGGGTTGTAATCATTTCAGTAAATTCCATACTAAGGTCTACGTTAGACATTTCCAGAGTGCCGCCCAGAATGCTGTCGGCATCAACACCTATTCCGTCAAATGAGCCGGAATTCGCTGTAGCAACAAAAAGGCTTCCGCCAACTTTTTGAAGTCCGGCAGGGTTAGCAAACTTAGCAACTGGTATTTGTGCTAAAATCTTTGTTTTTCCGTTTGAATATCTTCCCATAACTATTCCGCTTGGGCCTACGCTTACGCCTTCAAGAGTTCCGTCTTTTCCGCCGTCAAGACTGCTAGCAGAAGCAGTGGTTTTTGAACCGAACTGTGTCAGTCCGCCAAATGTTACTTTAACACCTGTTTCGTTGAATGCGGCATCAGGGTTAAGAACCTGAGCGGTTGTATCAT
>CAYLSP010000279.1:0-2622 GCA_964385935.1 uncultured Defluviitaleaceae bacterium | reverse complement strand
TATATTTACCAAATGGCGCCAAAATCCGAATCTCATCACAGCCTGCGTCTGTATACAGTTCCCGATGCAAAGGCCAAGAATTACGTCATGGTAATAAAATTTGAATATGAGGACGAAAACGGAAACGCCTATGAGTCAACGGAAGAAGTTGGTATAAACGTTAAACAGGTTTCAAAGCTTGAAATCGGCGATTTTAACATTAACCCAACTATGATGGTGGGCGAGGAAGCTTATGTGAGCTTTAATGTTCATAATACAGGAAAAGTCACTCTTTATAACCTTAAAGTCAAATTTGAGGGAGAAGGCATAGACGCTACTGCATCCGAAATTATTTACGGAAACTTCACTTCGGGAACCTTTGACTATTACGGCGGTTCTTTTAGAGCCGTAACGCCCGGAAAAACTACGGTTAGGCTTTCAATTTCCTATGACACGGATACAGGTGATCCTGTAAGAGACATTCGCGAATATCCTGTTGAAATTTTGGATGGCGGTATGGGTGAGATGGGCGGCATGGGCGGCATGGGCGGTATGGGCGGAGACGTTGGAATGAAGGATCCCTCTATGATGGGTGACGGATATTTTGACGAACTCGGAAACTGGATTCCAACCGGCGGAGAAGGCGCACCCGGCGGACTTTTAGGTACTATTGCCAGAATTTTCACCTCTGTATGGACATGGGTGGGAATAGGCGTTTTCCTTGCTATTGCGGCCGGTGTGGTGATTTTTGTCGTCGTTAAGGTCAGAAAAAAGAAGGGTTTGAATTTGAATGAATAGCCGTGACATTTTTTCAATGGCCACCAGAAACCTTTTTAAGCGAAAACTCCGAACTTTTCTTACTGTTTTAGGCGTTGTAGTGGGTACGGGAGCCATTGTCATAATGGTTTCCCTGGGCCTTGCCGTTAACTTAAACGTTGAAAAGTCCATGGAGACCATGCAGGACGTTACGCTGATTAATATATATAACTGGGACGGATATTATAATAATGTCGCTGGAGCGCCAGTTATTGATGATGATTTCATAGAATATGCCGAGAGCCTAGATGGAGTTATTGTGGCCACACCAAAAATGTATTTGAACCTGAGATCAGTTGTGGGACGGTATTCAACAGATCTTCAAATAATGGGACTACAGCCTAGTGCTATGGAATACCTTGGTTATGTGCCCAAGGAAGGCCGTCTTTTACAAGATGGCGACACCTTAGAGGTTGTGTTTGGTTCTGACGTTCCCTATCAATATATGACACAGCGCGAGCGAAATTCTGACAGATACAGGGGATATGGGCATTTCTTTATGGATCCTTCAGTAGAAGTAGAGGAAGAAAAGGAACCGCCTATAAATATTTTCAGAGACAGGATTTTCGTCTCATATGACTGGAATTTTGGCCAACCAGTCCCTCCTTCCACAGGAGATGAAGATCAGCCGCCGGCAGAGGGAGTCCCTCAGCAA
Organism: uncultured Defluviitaleaceae bacterium; assembly: GCA_964385935.1. Lineage (GTDB taxonomy): Bacteria > Bacillota > Clostridia > Lachnospirales > WRAX01 > CAYLSP01. The sequence continues at coordinate 1,172 of CAYLSP010000279.1, read as the reverse complement.
AAACCTGCAAAGCCTTTTAGAATAACTCCTGTTGGCTGGCTTGAAAAAGGCGATAATTATGAAGCCACAAGATTTGCCTTTATGGATATTAAGCAAGCCAAAAAACTTATGGAAGAGCAGCAAAAATGGCAGCAAAGTAACGGAAATCGATTCTCTCAAAAGTTTAACGGATATGAGCAGGCGATCATAAAATGCAAGAGCGTTGATGATGTTCAAGGTGTCATTGATAAAGTGAAAGAACGCGGATTTACTGAAGTTTATTCCCAAGGTGAAAGCGTTACGGCAATGAAGGAAATAACTCAATCTCTCCAAATGCTACTCGGCTCAATCGGAATCGTTTCGTTGTTTGTAGCCGCAATCGGTATTACAAACACAATGATTATGGCTATTTATGAGAGAACGAGAGAAATCGGCGTTATGAAGGTTATCGGCGCTGCCTTAAAAGACATCCGCAAGCTGTTTTTGACTGAAGCGGCCATGATTGGCTTAATTGGCGGATTCTTTGGGGTTCTGATAAGCTATATAGTTGCCTATATTTTAAACAACGTGCAGGGTATCGCGTTTTTAGAAGCCTTTAGCTTTGGCAGTGAAGATACTCAGGTATCCTACATACCCATTTGGCTTTCAGCAAGCGCACTGGGTTTTGCGTCTTTAATCGGCCTAATTTCGGGTTATTTCCCCGCAAGACGCGCCATGAAGCTTTCAGCATTAAGTGCAATACGCTCAGAATAATTCTTTGAATTAGCGGATAGCTTTTTGCTGTCTGCTCTTTCTTTTCCCATTGGGTTTGTCTTAATTGGTTGAAAATATGATTATTTATGCAATTATAATGTTTTTAATCGCTATCTCATTTGCTCTAACAGGATTTCTCATTACAAAAGGACGTAAAACTTAATACACAATTATCACCAAACAAAAGTCAAGGATAAAATCGGATATGGAAAAGCAATGGGAAAAGCAATGACGGTAATAGGTTTATCTGCTTTTCTAAGCGGAGTAACATCCTTAATAAGCTGTTTTAATTCTTTGGAACGAAAAGCCAATTAACGAAACTAAAAGTCGACATTTCTATAGAAATCAACGTTAACGTAGGGGCGAACTGTGTTCGCCCCTACGCTTTTTGTTTTTAGAAAACCACCAGCTATGCTGGTGGATAGAAGCTTAAAGCTATG
>CAYLSP010000278.1:0-2622 GCA_964385935.1 uncultured Defluviitaleaceae bacterium | reverse complement strand
TCTGCGTTACATTTAACGGTCTTTCAAAATCAGATATCGTATGCGGCTACCGCTGCGGTTGGATGGTTTTAAGTGGCGACAAATCAAAGGCTCAGGACTATATAGCCGGTCTTACTCTTCTTTCATCAATGCGTCTCTGCTCTAACGTTCTGGCACAGAACGTAGTTGAAGCAGCTTTAAAATATGCGGCTACTGAGCCTATGGTCGTTCCTGGCGGAAGATTGTTTGAACAGAAGGAACTTGTTTATAAGGCTCTTAACGAGATTCCGGGAATAACCGCAGTAAAACCGAAAGCGGCCTTGTATATCTTCCCGAAAATTGACGTTAAACGCTTTAATATTAAAGACGACCAACAGTTTGCTCTTGATTTCCTTCATCAGCAAAAAGTTCTCATCATTCAGGGAACAGGCTTTAACTGGGCTACGCCGGATCATTTCCGTGTTGTATTCCTTCCTGCTCTTGATGACCTTAAAGAAGCAGTTGATAAATTGGCTACATTCTTATCAACTTATAAACAGGCTTAATTCTGAAAATTCATATTATTATAATTTTTTGAAAATAAGTATATTTTCATGAATATTATTTTTGTTTCTGCTCTAGACATTAAATTGTCGTTGGTGTATAATTGTTCTCATGAGTATGGGCATTTATTATGCAAGATATTTAAAATATACTAAATGCTGTTTTCAAATTCATGAAATCTATATGTTTAGAGGGGGGTATCATGGAATTTATAGCGCCTAACAGAACATGGGCGGAAGTGAACCTTGATAACATAGCTCATAACTACAAGGAATTTTGCCGGATTTCTAGGCAAGACGGCAAGAAAACAAAGGTCATGTGCGTAATAAAAGCAAACGGATATGGTCATGGTTCATGCCAGCTTGCAAAAAGGCTTGTGGCTGAGGGGTGCGAGGCCTTTGGTGTCGCTACTTTGGACGAGGGCATTGAATTAAGACGCAAAGGGATAGAAATACCTATATTGCTTCTAAACCACATTGCCAAGGACAGAATATCCGAAGCTCTCGAAAACAACCTGACATTGACAGTGTATTCAAGGGATATGGCGGAGGCAGTTTCTAGAGTGGCTGCCGGAAAAATCGCTAAAATTCATATTAAAATCGACACAGGCATGACTCGGGTTGGCATTAATCCCGATGTGGCGGCTGAATCAATAAAATACATAAACTCCCTCCCAAACATTGAGACGGAAGGAATTTTTACTCATTTTTCCTCCGCTGATGAAACGGATACCGCCTATACAAAAATGCAGATTGAAAGATTTAAAGGCGTTCTCTCAGAGCTTGATAAAATGGGGATAAACATAAAAATCAGACATGCCGCAAACAGCGCGGCAACCATGATGTATCCCGAAGCTCATTTTGACATGGTTCGCATTGGCATATCCCTCTACGGCTGCTATGCGTCGGAAGAAGTTGATAAATCCAGAATAGACCTGAAACCCGGTATGCAGCTTAAAACTCAGATTCTTAGAATAAACAGCGTGACTGACGGCGTTTCGGTAAGTTATGGAAGATTATTTACGACAAACCGCGAAAGCAGACTGGCAACAATTCCTGTTGGTTATGCCGACGGAATAAGCAGGGTTCTGGCGCAGAAGCTTAAAGTTCTTGTAAACGGACAGCTTGCTCCTGTTGTCGGGAAAATATGCATGGATCAGTGTGTTGTGGATATCACAGATATCGAAGGCGAAGTTAACGAACTTGACGAAGTCGTGATATTCGGTGAGCAAAAGGGCGCGTTTATTCCTGTTGAACAGGTTGCTAGTCAATGGGGAACCATAAACTATGAAATACTTTGTATGGTTGCAAGACGTGTACCGAGATATTATACCGAGGACGGAAAATTCGTTGGTATAGCGAATTTCCTGATTTAGGGATAAGCTCTTGGTGAAAATAATATATTAATTAAGCAATAGGGGTAAAAACCCAAAATATAGAATCGTAAAGGAGAATTGTTATTATGAGAAAAGTAAGAATAGCTATTTGGGGTTTTGGAGCAATGGGAAAAGGAATCGCCGAAATGATTCTCAAAAAAGAGGGCGTTGAAATCATCGGTATCATTAACCGTACTCCTGCTCTTATCGGCAAAGAAATGCATGAAGTTCTTGGAATCACAAGAGGCGATCATCCAGAAATTTTCATCACAAACACTATTGAAGATGTAGTTAAAAACGGAAGCTGTGACGTACTCGTTCATGCTACTGATTCCTTCACAAAAGAATCTTATGACAAAATTAAATACTGTCTTGAACAGAAAGTCAACGTTGTTTCAACAGCCGAAGAATTTGCTTATCCAAAAGCTCAGAACCCAGAACTTACTGAAAAACTTGACCAAATCGCTAAAGAAAACGGCGTAACAGCTCTCGGAACAGGTATCAACCCAGGTTTCGTTCTTGACTATCTCATAATCGCCCTTACAGGAACATGTGAATCCGTTGATTCTATTAAAGCAAGAAGAGTAAACGACCTTTCCCCATTCGGAAAAGCCGTTATGCATGAGCAAGGCGTTGGAATCACACCTGAAGTATTTGAAAGCAGAATGGCAGAAGGCACTCTTGCAGGTCACGTTGGTTTCCCAGAATCTATCAACATGATTGCT
>CAYLSP010000277.1:0-2637 GCA_964385935.1 uncultured Defluviitaleaceae bacterium | reverse complement strand
CTAAAGTTATAGCTGCTCTTTTGCCGGGTTTCAAAACTTCCACCTCCCTAAAAATTAGCGTGGGTCACTGTGTTTTAACAACACAAAAAAAGACTTTCGCAAGAAATAATGGTATCATACATATGTTAGTGTGTCAATAAAAAATTGCCAAATTCATGACCTTTTCTTCTTTTTTGTCTTGCTTTTCTTAGGGTTCTTTTTTACAGAAAAGCCGAAATGTCCTAAACTCTTTCCTAAAGTAAAATATTCACCATGAGCATAGGCTATAAGCCCGCTTTTTATAAAATCAAGTTTCCCTTCTTTATTAAATGCAGAGTTATCCACATTAACAGCTATGATCTCAGCAGTAAACATATGGTGGGAACCGAGAGGAACGCAATCTTTTACAATACATTCAATGCTTATAGGGCTTTCAGCAATGATTGGTGCGCTAATTTTAGACGCCTGTTGGGCAGTCAAACCCATTTCTGCAAATTTATCAATATTTTTGCCGGAACGAACGCCGCAATAATCCACGGCAAATACAAGCTTTTCTGTAGGCAGGTTAATAACAAACTCCCGGCTGTTTTTAATTATGTCATAGGAAAAACGCTCAGGGCGAACGGAAATATAGGTCATAGGCGGGTGCGTGTTAATAATTCCTGTCCATCCTATAGTAATAATATTCGGTTTCTCCATTGTCCCGCAGCTCACTAAAACCGGCGGTACGGGAGCCAGAAGCGCCCCGGGCTTCCAAATCTCTTTAGTCAAAAACTCACCTCTTATTAATAATTAACTTATTATAACATACAAGAAAAGATTTAAATACTACATTTATGAACATTAACCTTGATTTTTGCAGAATAGATGATATTATTACTATTGTATTAAAAATCTTGTAATGACAATAAGGAGGTGGGGATTATATCAGATAGCGAAAAAAATAGTGATATTCAAACGCCAAAGCTTAATTATCTTGAAAATGCGCTTCATGATATGAAAAGTCCCCTAAGCATTATTTACTCTACAATTCAGTTAATGGAGGAGTCAAACAAAATACATCCTGCTCTTGTTAAATATTGTCAAAGCATAAGGAGTCAATGCGTGGCAATGCTGCATCTTCTGGACGAGGTGAACGGTCTTAAAATGGAAATTATAAAATCTTCTAAAGCGTTTAAAAACGCTGATATAGTGGGTTTTGTTGAAAATATTGTCTCTATGAGTCAGCCCCTTGTGGTAAAAAGGGGAATTGAACTGATTTTTGATACTGATGTCGAAGAAAAAATTATGGCTATAGATAGCTATAGCATGGAAAGAATTATATTGAATTTAGTATCAAACTCCATTAAATATACTCCTTCCGGCGGCAAAATAAAGGTATCTGTAACAGACTGCGATGATAAAGTCAGGATTTCTGTGATTGACTCAGGTCTCGGGATAGATCCTGACTTTTTAGTTTACATATTTGACCGCTATGAAAGTCTCGGGATAGGCAGCAATAACAGCACAGGCTTAGGGCTTTCGATTGTTAAGGAAATGGTGACAAAGCTTGGCGGAACAATTGAAGCAAAGTCAAGAGGCGGGTTTTCCGGTCTTGAAATGGTTTTTGAGATTCCTGCGTTCCTTATTGATGAGGAAAGCGGAGAAGATTATGACATAAGAAATTTCTTGGACAATTAATTGATATAATTTTGAGGTGGGTATGGAAAAAATTTCGTCTTCCCAATTGGCTTTTGTGTTTTCGGGTATATTTTTCGGCGCGGGCTTTGTCTCGGGACAGGAGCTTTTGAGCTTTTTCGGCGTATTTGGCTGGTGGGGAGTATTATTCCTTAACCTGACTGTTATAATGTTCGTAGCTTTCACAGGAATAGTTCTGTATGTAGTTCAAAAAACAGGAATCCACAACTACAGCAAAATCGTTATAGCCTCCGACATATCATGGCTTCGCAAAGCCCTTAACGCCATATCGGTATTTTTTCTTTTTGTCTGCGTTGTGGTCATGATTGCGGCCTGCGGTTCTTTATTTGCGCAACTTACCGGTCTGCCGTCCTTTATAGGAAGTCTAAGCTTTTGTGTCCTTCTAGCAATTATTGCAATTTTCGGGAAGGCGGGGCTTGTCAATACCTTTAAGATTGTTACGCCCTTTCTTGTGGCGATTAGTGTAATTATATTCATTTATGCCATGGTTAAGCTTCCTCCTGAAAAAATAGAGACGCGGTTTTTTTACGGAGAGAACCTTCTTATCGGAAATGTGTTCTTGTCATCAATAACCTATCTTTCCTATAACATGCTACCGGTTATTTCAATGATTGTGGCTATTTCAGATTCAATAGGGGCTGTAACGGAGAAAAAAACAGGGACGCTGAAAGGTCTTATTATGGGCGGGCTTTTCCTTGACCTTATAGCCATGTGTATTCTGTTTTCCCTTATAACCCACATGTCACTGTCAGCGAAATATGACTTGCCAATGCTTGGCTTAGCATCAGAAAGCAACGCTATTTTAGGCATCATTTATGCCATTTTATTATTTGCCGGTATATTTGCCGCGTCAGTTGGCTGTCTGTTTGCATTTCTCGTTCAATTTGAGCCATTTGGAAAATCAAAAGCAAAACCTGTCATTGTTATAATAATTGCTTTTATATGTAGTCTTTTGGGCTT
>CAYLSP010000276.1:0-2651 GCA_964385935.1 uncultured Defluviitaleaceae bacterium | reverse complement strand
GCTAACATTGCTAAACAGGAAAAAGAAATTATGTTAAAGCAAAAAGAAGCAGAGGTCATGGAAAAAACTCTTGAAGCTCAAATCAAGAAGAAGGCCGAAGCTGAAAAGTTTGCAAGACATCAACAAGCCGATGCTGAACTCTATGAAAGACAAAGAGATGCCGAGGCAAAGAAGTATGAAGTTGCACAGGAATCAGAAGCCATAAAGCTCAGAGCCGAGGCCGACAGATATTCTAAGGAACAAGAGGCAGAAGGTATAAAACTGAAAGGTCTGGCTGAAGCGGAAGCAATTAAAGCTAAAGCCGTTGCCGAAGCGGAAGGTATTGACAAAAAGGCTGAGGCTATGAAAAAGATGGGCGAAGCTGCCGTATTAGAAATGTACTTTAAAGCATTGCCGGATGTTGTGAAGAATGTTGCTGAACCGCTGACTAAGGTTGACAAGATTACAATGTATGGCGAGGGCAACTCCGCAAAACTTATGAAAGACATCATGGGTACGCTTAATCAGGTTACAGACGGTTTAAAGGAATCCACTGGTGTTGATTTGCAATCTGTTTTGGCTGGATTTCTTGGCGGAAAATTGAGTAGTTCATCAAATCAAAGCAGTTCTCCAAATCAGGGCACAAAACCAGAATAAAAAAATTTATTTATAGATTAAAAAAGAGGAGACATTGAAATGACTTTGATTTATTACTTCACCCGTACCGGTGACAGCGAGAAAATCGCAAAGGACATTGCGGCGCAGACTGGCGGTAAAATTCATGGTATAAGCGACAACAAGAGCTGGAAAGGCGTTACAGGCTTTATCAAAGGCGGCATTTATGCGGTTGCTAAAAAGAAAACGTCTGCTTCCTATGAAAAGCCGAGCGCAGACGATACTATCTATCTTTGCTTCCCAGTTTGGGCAGGTGGATTTCCTCCGGCAGTTCGCAGCTTTATTGATGAAGTGGGAAGAGATAAGATTATCGCTGTCCCGAAATCCATGAGCAGTCCACTTAATGATCAGGACGGTTTTGCAAAGGTGATACCGATTATAGGTAAAGAAACAAGTGTCAATAACCTTTAACTCAAAAAATACTCATTCGGCGCAGGGTTTAATTGCTGAATGAGTATTTTTAATTGGAGATTATAATATGCTAAAAGCACATACCCGTCGGTATTTCTATATTAACAGACATTCCGCCTTGGCTGCTTTTTTCTATAGCCAGCAAATGCTTGCTTCCATATTGAGAGGATAGGCGGTTTTTTATGTTGACAAGGGCAATATTTTCAATTCCCTCTGGTAGAGATTCTGAAAAATTTAGCTTTTCTTTAAGTGCTGATAGCAAGTCATCGTCAATTCCTTCGCCGTTGTCACTTACGGAAATCCGCATTTTTCCGTCAAGAGCTTCGGCACGTAGCTCAATAACGCAGCCTGAATCCCTGTTTCTAAACCCATGCAAAATTGCATTTTCCAATAAAGGTTGCAAAAGCATTCTTGGTATACGAACATCCATAAGCAGGTCGTCAATTTCCAGACGAAGCTCCAACTTTTGGTTATACCGTGTGTTCATAATTGCCATATATTCCCTAAGCAGCGACATTTCTTCTAAGACGGTTATAAACTCGTCCTTGTTAAAAGCATAACGCACCATATCAGAAAGCCCTTCAATAACGGCAGAGGCAGTTTCAAGGTCAGAACGTTCAACAAGGATTTTTATAGTGCTTAGGGTATTAATTGTGAAATGCGCGTTAATTTGCTTTTTAAGTGAAAAAATCAACGCTTTTTGCTTATCAATTTCAGCGTTTTTGAGAAGGAGTTGGGAACGCACCACCTCATCATTCTTTTTATCAAGACGTTTAAGCATATCATTAATTTTCGCTATAAGTTGGTCAAATTCCTCACTTTCTGCGGGTGGCAGTGGATTCTCGCTGCTATATGTATCCAGAGCTTCTACGTTTTGCATAACTTTTGCAATGGGAATAAAAAAGCGTTTACCCTGTTCCCTAGCGAAAACAAAAAGCGCAGCAAAAAAGGCAAGCACAGTCAGTGTAGCGGCAATTGTAAAATAATAGGTGGAGGACTTTAAATAATCATCATTGGCAGACACAATAATTTCAAAAGGTGTAATCCCGATGTGTTTTTTGATAACACTCCCGGTTTTATTTGAACCAAGTTTTTCTAGGTCGTTTTTTGTATTGGTGTTTGAATCAATGATGCTGCCGCCTGCTGAAACGGCAATCAACAACGAATCATCCGGGTTATAGCTGTCAAAAACCTCCCTTAGTTTTTCTTCCTCAATCAGTATAACTATTGCTCCTGTCCGGGTGGCAGTTTCGTCCAGAACAGAAATGCCGTAACCTATATAGCCTGTCCCCTCTAAATTGATATTAATATGCTCAGGAAACTTCATTGTCTGTATAAAATTACCGAGAAAAGAGCAGGAATTATTCGGAAGCTTTCCGGCAAATCGGTAAAAACTTCCGTCTGAGCTATATACGATAAGATTATCTGCAAATGAAGGATTGTAACGGCTGTCTTTCAGATATACTTTAATTCGCTTTGCGAGAGCAAACCTAGTCTCAATTGTTTTTTCTACAGTGAAATTCTTCATATCATCAAGGCATGATAGACTGTAGGATACCTGCTCTAAATCGTTAAACTGATTTCCT
>CAYLSP010000275.1:0-2665 GCA_964385935.1 uncultured Defluviitaleaceae bacterium | reverse complement strand
CGTTATAAATCATTAGACCGACATCATCTGTAAAAGATAAAAACTCTTTGTATTTAGCAACAGCGCTTTCATCCATTTTTATACCTAGAACGTGGTTGTTGTATCCGTTAACCAAAGCAAACTCAGTTGATTCATCTACTACTGATCTGATAATGTAATGCTTTAGATTTTTGTAGTCAGGAACATTCCACACCCTGATCTCTCTGCATTTCCATCCGATCTGATTATCTCCGTCCATTTCTGGCTCTATGTTGTATCTGTATAAATACGACCCGTCATTATCTTTATATATAGTTGACGGTTTGCCTGCTATCATATCGTAGATAGCATTGTGTTGTAATTCTTTTAATTTCATTTTATTTATTTGTTATGGTATAAAACAAAGCCGAGAACCGACATACGAATTCTGAGTTGCAGCAGAATAATGAGTACCAATATATAGAAGTCCTGCAATAACCTTATTATTTGAATGGCCTCCGATTAATACACCACGCTCATTTTTACCACTTGAAGGTTTTATTGTATAATAGTAATCACAAAAATACGTTGTTGAACTAGCGCCAATAGACGATGGCATTATTTCTCCATATTCACCAAACATCAATACTTTTACAAATCCTTCTCTATTTGGTAATACACCACGAAATTCATAATTTTCAATACCTGAAATTGAAAATAAAGGTGGATAATCACATACATAAAATTCAGATTCCCCTCCATCATCATCTGACATAATTACAGACCTACACCCATCCGTGCCTTTCCATATATGCCCAAATGGATTTTCTATACCTCTATATGAAGGCACATTTGTTATTTTTTCTATGCCATATTCGATTGGCATTGTGTATGCGACAACTCCAGTCCTATTGCCTAACGAGTTTGATATGCCGCAAGGAATACAAGAATAAGTGCCACCTGTCATGTTTGTAAGATTTGCAACTACAAGGTCTGTAACTCCTTCGCCAAATGCTCCTTGACGGCATCCATCAGCCGTTAATTCAGCATTAAATGTATCTTGTGAATTGAAATTAGCATATTCAACGGCAAATAACCACCACAATTTACGGTGTATTTGATAAGTGTAGCAATTCCAATTAACAGAACCACGATTGCGAGCATAAGCCCGAAAGTTTGTCAACGAAATATTTGTAGCTGGCTTTCCAAGCGATGACCCGCCATCTAAATCATGTGCGATTTCTGCCGCTGTATTTGCACCACCTCGATATGCGACGGTTGTATTTACCACCGATGCAAGTTTATTGGCTGCACGTTCAACCGTTGCTTCGTATGCCGAAACATAATCTTTAGACCACTTGATAAATCCCGGCAATGCTTGTTCGGACATTAAGCATCTACATTTATTTCCATCGGTTTCAAAACGTATATACATATCCGGTATCTCTACCATCACCTGACCATCTGATCCATCAAGATTTGCTGGTGTACCATCTTCTTTTTTAGTAGAATCATTAGCGTCTAGGTAATAGTTAACGTCACCATTATCTAAAAGCAAGCATCTACGCATCTTTGATTGAATAGGAAGAGAGCGGTGTAATTCCATATTCCCTATTCTTGTACACTTTGGATTACTTACAGTTATATCCCATTCAATCCCATATCTGCTTACAAGCTCAGGAGTTAGAGAATCTATATTATCAATAACTTCTCTAATCGTACCAGCATCGCTAATACCTCCATTGCTTTTTATCTTATTATTGCCGTAAGCAATCGCTTTTTGCAAATCTGTTTTAATTGACATCCGTAAAATCTCCGATTAATTGTGAAACACCTAAAATTCCATTTTCAAGTTCAGCAATCCTATTTTCAACTAATAGGTTAATAACGGATTGTGATTTCAATCGCCCACCATGTAAGCCATACACATTATTTGCCGATATATCCCCACCGTTACGTACGAAAGTGGTATATAGCCCTAAACTAGGATCGCTGGCTATTGTTACGGTGTGCGTCTGCCCACCTATTCGCTCTATCGACAAGCGTATGAGTACTGAATCACCGATGTTTTTAATTATCGGAGAACTTAGCAGGTTTATATTTGCTGGAATATAGAAATAACCCGAATTCTGCTGATTGCCTGTCTCAACTATAAGTGCACCGGATGATATAACCGTAGTACCGTCTAAGTAGGTCAGTGTAAGTCTATAATCAGATTGTGGCCTCATGCCGGTTATGTATGCCCATATACCGTAGAAAGAGGTCGGGCTTATCACTGCATTGTCGGTAAATGCATAGGTGAAATCTCTAGTTACTTTCGTAGCGGATGAATTAAGCGGAAAAGTCTGAGATTGTAATGTAGCGGGCCTCGTATTACTGAAAGTTATAGGGCTAGACATATATACCTCGGCAAATACATTTGTTGAGGGTGTTGTATTCTGAGCGGAAATAATACCTCCGGTAATATCAATATTAACCCCAGCTGTTAACTTATCCTGTTTTTTACCAATATCCTGCTTAATGGCAGTGTCATCGTAGTTTGATAAACCGTCCAGCTTATCTCTGTACTCGGTAGTGAAATCATTACTGGAAAGTTGTTTCCCTTCCACTTTATCAACTTTCTGGCCCACTATCAGCCTTATCCCTTCGTGTGACTCGGTATCTTGGTTGTGGGCTTTTATGTCTATCTCTATTCCGGCATCAATAC
>CAYLSP010000274.1:0-2669 GCA_964385935.1 uncultured Defluviitaleaceae bacterium | reverse complement strand
CGTGCTTGACGCAGGTTGTGGTCCGGGTGTTTTAACTCGTTTTATTGCCAAAGGATTAACAACTGGTATTGTTACCGGGTTTGATATAAGCAAAAACTTTGTAGAGTACGGTAACAAAAGGATTTATGAAGAAAATTTATCCTCTAAGGCAAAAATCGTTTTGGATGATGGGTTTGCGCTGTCATTCCCTGATAATTCTTTTGATGCGGTTGTTAACCATAATTATCTCAGCGTTCTGTCTGACCCTGTTGCGGGATTGAAGGAACTGATAAGAGTATGCAAACCGGGTGGGAATATCTCGGTTTCGACTGGTACATCGGCTTCAACAGGTACAGGTATGGGCGGCGGGCATTTTTGGAGCGGTGAATATCCATTAGATGGCATGGAACGTTTGAAAGAGCTGATGGATAAATATAATCAAGTATTAAAGAAAGTTGTAACGACATCTTCACTAAAGCAAAGCCACGAATGGCCATCCGGCAGATTTCCTAAATTATTTTCTGCATGTGGGTTGACTAATATTTCAATTATGCCGGTTGGTGCGGTGTTTGCGTATAATGATAATTATTGGTCGGACGATTATCGGATTAGAAAAATCAAACTGGATATAAACGATGAGATTCGATGCATTACCGAAAACAACCAAAACACCGAGTTTTCGGAAAACGGCTTCACAAATCTAGAATGCAAGGAACTGATTGCATTGTTAAGACGAAAGCAAGATTATTTGCTTGATAATTATCGCACTGACAACAGTTGGGAATGGTCAGCAGGGCTTAATTGTATAGTAACGGGGTCGAAACCAACACGCAAATTCATTTAGCATTTGATGAAGTCCTTAAGCCTTGCCTTTAGTCAATCTACACGCAGCGGAGATTATGAGGATAATCCTCTTCTTTATTCAGCTGGTATAGCAGTTTGCCTTTGGTGTTATTATACTATACGGGCAGTGCGAGTGTTCTCATAGGATTCCAGTATCCTAATAAGAACACTCGTTTTTTACTCTTGTGCCCACAACATATGCGCCGGAAAGCCGAATTTCATCAATGCTGCCTTCCCGCTTGCAAGGATGTTGAACTTTGCTTCCAACGTGGTGGGCTTCGTACTGAACTCATAGCTCATTCACCTCCATTTTTAGTGTATGATGAATAACATGAATATAGAACGAGTTATACACATAATTTATTCAAACCATATTAAGGATTTACTTAACTATGTTTTTGTTGACATATTTTTTGTGATGTAATAGAATATTAAAGTCAGAGAAATCTGTGGATTGAAACAATATTGTTTGTATACTTGGTAGCATGTGAGAAACGAGCGGATTGTCCGCTCACTTCTCGCATATTAACATAGGTGCTATTTTCCGTCTTATGTTTGTTGGGACATATCTCAAACCCTTTAAAACGCACAAAATTGTGCTTGCAATGGTAGGTGTTGCTACCTTCTTCGGATAAGATTACTTAGCCGGAGATTATTTATTTTACAGGAATCCATCCAAACTTAGCAGCAGATGTAAAGAAAAATATTTATCATTAATTAATAATTATAGATGAGAGGAGGGATTGTATGGATTGGCTTTAAGGAATGAATATTGTTGCTTAATATATCGAAGAAATCTAACACAACCAATACATCATAAGTAGTTGTCTAAAATAGTCGGTTGCTCTGTTTATGAATTTTCTCGTATATTATCGTTTATGGCAGGTATGTCTGTTTCAGAATACATTCGTCGCAGAAGATTATCTCGAGCTATTTTTGACATACATAACGGAAGAGGAAAGATTATCGACATTGCTCAGAAATACGGTGATGTCACGGTGGGACTAAATTTGAGTTGAGGTATTGATTGTTTTGTTGTATACTTTTAGTAAGGATTATTTATATGTGAGGTGTAAATGTGTATTATTTTTATGCAGATGACGGTAGAATTTTGACACCGCCAAAAGAATTGGAGCCACTGCTAAAAGGCTCATTTTTGGCTTTTTCAAATTTACTTGGTCATATTCGTTTTTTCTATATGGCAGATGAAATTTGGGACGGAAAATCCTCACTTATTTTCAATGCAAACGGCGAACAGTTGGCTTCTATCACTCTTGACGACGGTAATTTTAATATAAATATCGCAGATAAAGATTTCCAAATAGCTGACGAAACATTTTTGAATATAGTATTTGAAACATTAAAATCAACCGTAGCTTTGATACATCATAGACCATTTGAACAGTTAGGAGCTAGCCCTGACCCAAATATGTTTCCTTGTGGTCATCGATGCGATTTGTGTCTTGGAGGTCAATGTTACAAAAAAACCGACTTTTCAGAAGGCGATAATTTCGTTTATTTGGATTGGTTATGTTATAATAACTGTGTTCCATGTAGAGATATCAAGAAACCACCCGCCAATGACACAGGTATCTTTCGTTGCTCGGGTTGCAATTTAGATAGGAATAAATTTTGCCGAGGTTACACTTGTTCTAAGGAAAAAGGACACGATAATTGTGCGGTGTGCGGTGAATATCATTCTTGCGATGTTTATAAGGATAGCCATTACGCCGGTCAATGCAACTTAGGCATTACCGCAGAGGAAGTCACAAAATTAGTAATTCCTTATTGTATGAAAGAACGACTTGATATAATACGCAACCACACCAAATGACCATAATCTTTGG
>CAYLSP010000273.1:0-2696 GCA_964385935.1 uncultured Defluviitaleaceae bacterium | reverse complement strand
CAATAAAAACGACGTGGCTGAAACCATGCTTATGCGGTTTTTTAGGGGAACGGGGTTAAAAGGTCTATGCGGAATACCCATAAAAAATAAGAATATAATCCGCCCGCTTTTAGAATGTGAAAGGCATGAAATAGAGAACTATTGTGAAAAAAATTCAATAAAGTTCAGAACTGATTCAACAAATCTCTCCGAAGACTTCACGAGAAATAGGATCAGAAATGTTTATATAAAGTCCATCGAGAAGGACTTTAATCCGAATATCGTGGATTCTTTTTCCGGCATGAAGCAGATTTTTGACATGGAAGAAGAGTATCTGGAAAAGCAGACAGAGGAAGCTTTTAACGTCTATTGCATAAAGGCTCGAAATGAATTATTATTAAAAGAAGCCGCGCGAAACATTCACAAAGCACTTTTATTCCGCGTTATAAGGCATTGCTTATCAGAACTTTCAGGTTCTCATGACATAAACAGGAAGCATATAGAACTTGTGTATGAGTTATTTTACAATAACACAGGCAAAAGACTTAGTTTGCCAAGAAATATCATATGTGAAAGAAATTATTCTGGCGTTAAAATGTATTTAGGAGAAAGAGAGACACTCGAACGCTGGGAGATCCCATTAGATTTGGATAAAACCGTTTTTATTCCAGAAATTGAAAGATATTTTAGCACTTCGTTTGAAAAAATTAAGCCTGATCCTTTCTCAAAGAATTTCTTTTGTCATGCATGTGATTATGATAAAGTAAATAACTTGAATATAAGAAACAGGCGGGACGGCGATGTCATATATTTTGAAAAGGTCGGAACAAAGAAATTAAAGGATTATTTGATAGACAAAAAAATTGAGCGGTCTAAAAGGGATAACATTGCTCTTATTTGCTCAGGAAAAGACGTTGTAGTTATTCAGGATGGAGTTTTTAACGAGAAATACAAGCCTTCAGAAAATACAAAAAAAATTATTTATATCGGGGGATGGGAGTATGAAGGAGAATATTAAACCGCTTATTACGGAAAAGGCTATAGAAAAGAGGATAAGTGAACTGGCGGCTCAAATTTCTGCCGACTATGCTGGAAAGACAGTTTGTCTTGTATGCGTTTTAAAGGGCGCTATTATGTTTATGACGGATCTTGCAAGAAAGCTTACAATTGACGTGGAATACAGCTTTATGGCAGTTTCTAGCTATGGAGACGGAACAAAATCCAGCGGTACGGTAAAAATTGATTATGACCTTGACCGCCCTATAACAGGGAGGGATGTTTTGCTGATAGAGGATATAATTGATTCAGGAAGAACTCTTTCAAGCATACACAACCACCTGATTTCACAAAAACCTAAAAGCTTAAAACTCTGCACTCTTTTGGACAAGCCCGATCAAAGGGTTATCAATGACGTGACACCCGAATATATCGGATTTGAAATACCTGATTTATTCGTTGTTGGCTACGGTCTGGACTTTGCACAAAAATACAGAAATCTTCCATACATAGGCGTTATGACTTTCCAAGATGAGAACTAGCCTCTTGTAATATTTTGCCGGAATGTTATATTGATTTTGTTTTTTGTGTGTGTTATTATATCTTGTATGATTTTAAGAACCTTGGGAGGAATCTAATGAAATATGCGAAAAGTTTTAGCGTATACTTGATCATTTTCGCGTTTCTCTTATTAGTTATAATTGCTTTCAGAATAGCCGACCCTCAGGTGAGTGTGGCTCCATATTCATATAGCGATCTTTTAACTGATCTGAAAAATGATAAAATTGAAAAGCTTGAAATCCAAAAGGATTCAGAAGTCGGAAACGCCGGTACGGTCATTGTTACGTTAAAGGTATCTGAGGATGAGCCTGTCACCCAAACAAAAACCAAAGCAGTTCCTAACGTGGATCTTGAGGGTTTTTTAAAAATGATTACTGAAATGAAGATGAAGGGGTCTTCTTTTGGAATAGTAACTTCGCTCCCCGCAAAAACTAATTTTTGGCTTTCCCTTATAACTCCGTTTATTTTCCTTGTGGTTGTGGTTGGTGTCATGTTTTTGCTTGTACAGCAAATGCAGGGCGGTGGCGGTGGCTCAAGGGTTATGTCCTTCGGAAAAAGCAAGGCAAAAGTTCTGGTTGACGATAAAAAGAAAGTTACTTTTGAACAAGTGGCCGGTCTTGATGAAGAAAAGGCCGAGTTGCAGGAAATTGTTGAGTTTTTGAAAGCTCCGAAAAAGTTTGTTGATATCGGGGCGAGAATACCTAAGGGGGTTCTGCTCGTTGGCCCTCCGGGAACAGGAAAGACATTACTTGCTAAAGCTGTTGCGGGAGAAGCGGGCGTTCCGTTTTTCAGCATTTCCGGCTCCGACTTTGTTGAAATGTTCGTTGGCGTGGGTGCGTCAAGAGTAAGGGATTTATTTGAACAGGCAAAGAAAAACTGCCCATGTATTATTTTTATAGACGAAATTGACGCTGTTGGAAGACGGCGCGGCGCGGGACTTGGTGGCGGGCATGATGAAAGAGAACAAACCCTTAACCAGCTTCTTGTCGAAATGGATGGTTTTGGAGTAAATGAAGGCGTTATCATAGTTGCTGCAACAAACAGACCGGACATCCTTGACCCGGCTCTGCTTCGTCCGGGGCGTTTCGACCGACAGGTTTCCGTTGGCGTACCTGATGTAAAGGGCAGAGAAGAAATATTGAAAGTTCACGCAAAAGGAA
>CAYLSP010000272.1:0-2697 GCA_964385935.1 uncultured Defluviitaleaceae bacterium | reverse complement strand
GAGACTATCCTCTCCTTAATAAAAAATAACAAAACACTTTTTCGTTTTTGTTTGATATACTTATTATACTAAATAAGTTGTCTGAATTCTACATTACAGATTTTTTATTTACAATAAAAATTTTTTATGCTATAATTCCACAAAAGAAAACGGAGGGCTGGTATGAAACATGTCCTTGACCCCCTTGATCTCTCCCTTTCAGAGACTGAGGAATTATTAAGGCTAGCACAAGACATAATGGAAACACCCGAAAGATACGCCGAAAAGTGCAAGGGGAAAATTCTCGCTACATTGTTCTATGAACCCAGCACCAGAACAAGGCTCAGTTTTGAATCAGCAATGTTGTCATTGGGCGGTTCTGTTTTAGGTTTTTCAAGTCAGGAACAAAGTTCCGCCGCAAAAGGAGAATCCGTTGCGGACACCATAAGAGCGGTATCCTCATATGCAGATATCTGTGCTATGCGTCACCCTAAAGAAGGCTCAGCCAGAGTTGCGGCTGAATATTCCCTTATTCCAGTTATTAATGCCGGCGACGGCGGACACCAACACCCAACTCAAACTTTAACCGATATGCTCACTATCCTGAACATTAAAAAAAGTCTTAATAACCTTACTATCGGTGTCTGCGGCGATTTGATGTTCGGGCGCACTGTTCATTCACTTATTCGTTCCATGTCACGTTATGAAAACAACGAATTTATTCTCGTCTCTCCAAAAGAGCTTAAAGCTCCCGGTTACATCACCGAATCCCTTTTAAAGAAAAAAATTAAGTATAGAGAAGTAGAAAGTCTCGAAGATAATATCGGTCTTATGGACGTTCTTTACATGACCCGCGTCCAGAGAGAGCGGTTTTTTAATGAGGCTGATTATGTGCGCTTGAAGGACACATATATTCTTGACAACAAAAAGCTTTCAAGCGGAAAGCCCGATTTGTCTGTTCTTCACCCTCTTCCAAGAGTTAACGAAATTTCCAATGAAGTCGATAAAGACCCCAGAGCTCTTTATTTCTATCAGGGAAAATGCGGAAGATATGTAAGAATGGCGCTGATTCTAAAGCTTCTGGAGGTGGAATAATGCTAACAGTTAAGTCTATAAAAAAAGGAATTGTAATTGACCATATTAAAGCCGGAAAAAGCATGGATATTTATAATTATCTAGGGCTGGGTCGCCTTGATTGCTCAGTTGCTATAATAAAAAATGCCTCCAGTGAGAGGCTGGGTAAAAAAGATATCATAAAAATCGAGGATGAAATCGATATCGATATGGATGCATTGGGTTTTATCGATCCTGATATGACTGTAAATATTATTGAAAATAACAAAATTATTAAGAAAGTCAAACTCAAAGCACCTAAAACAATCACTAACGTATTAAAATGCAAAAACCCCCGCTGCATAACAAGTATCGAAAAAGAGATTGACCACGTATTTGTTATCGGCGAGGAAAAACCCCATAATTACCGCTGTTTATATTGTGAACACGAAAATAATGTAATTTCATAATTGCACTATTGTTTTTGTTTAAGCGTAATTATAGCGATTTCCGGGCGGTTAAAAAACCTTATAGGGAAATCCGTTGTGCCTATGCCTTTTGAAATATAAAGCTTAGCTTCCCCTCTCTCATAAAGCCCGTTTCCATATTTTGGAAAAAAACCCTGACCCGGCGCATATAATGTGGGAAAAAATGGGAATCTTAGCTGTCCGCCGTGAGTATGCCCCGAAAACATAATAAGATCTGAATACTCATCGAAATTATCGAAAACCTGTGGTTGGTGGGACAACACTATTTTAAATCTTTTATCATATTTTTTAAACAGCGCGTATAAGTAATCGAAACCGTCTCTTTTCAAATAATAATGATCCCTAAAGCCAATAACAGGAACAGAAATATTATTAATATTTAAAAATTCGGCAGAATTATCAAGAGTATGTAATCCTGCCGATTTCATTTTTTCAAGCATTTTTCTTGTGAACTTCAGCTCATGATTCCCGTTTACATAATAAGTAGGAACTTTTTTTGCAAGCTTTTTTATATTCTCCATATGTGGCTCAATCTGTTCGATTTCTGTAATAACCACGTCTCCGGTTATTACGGCGATATCAAATTCCTGTGAAAAAACTCTCTCCCAGATATCAAGGTTCATTTTATCACTGCTGTTGCCGTGAAGATCCGAGATATGCAGTATTTTAAGGCCGTCAAGCTCTTTTGGAAGGTTCTCAAAATAAACATCAGTTTTCGTTATTTTAAGTAGTTTTAGGCTTCCTGATACTGACAGATAGCAGGCTATGACAATTAAGCCAAGCCCGCATATAATAAATTTTTTCAAGTTCTGAAACAGCTCCCCCCAATGAATTCCCTTAAAATGGAAGTTTTGGGGATACCCTCAGAAGTGATTCCCATAAATGCGTCTAAAAATTTTAATAGCCGTCTGGCTTCAACATATTCTGGCATGTGAGGTTCAATGTTAAATAAAAGCGGCTCAACAAATTGCTTTAAGACGCAAAGCTCGTAAACCAGCGCTGAGTTAAACATTGCATCGGCTTCTTCCTGATATGGGAAGATATTTTTCGCCTCGCCCCTTAAAACGGAAGGCCAGATGGAAATTGTACTTGCCGCGCCGTAATTTCTGAATTGGTTATCCCTGACAATCCTTCTGATAAGTCTTGTGTCGGTGGTGGGGATCCTGTTGTGATAATC
>CAYLSP010000271.1:0-2698 GCA_964385935.1 uncultured Defluviitaleaceae bacterium | reverse complement strand
CCTTGAATACTCAGTACAAAATTGTTGACGGAGTCACTTACGTGCCGCTCATGTACTTTACCGATACGCTTAAAGAAAACGTAAACATGTATGACGGCACCCTGAGGATTTATAAGCCTGAATAAGCTACGCTCGTTGTTTTTCTAAACGTTCACAATTTAAAACAAAAAAGCTCGATGAAATTGTCTTTATGACACTTCACCGAGCTTTTTTTAATCATCTTATTCTGTTGATGTAAAACGTCAAAATATATGGCAAAAAAACGGGTGCGGGATAAGTTGAGATAAGGCGGGAAAACCCTTGATTATATGGGATTTGTTGAAAAGGGAGTAAAAAATAATATTTGGCAAAAAAGTGCGGGTTGTTTCCGATGAGGGCGGCTCGCACTTTTTATTTCCAGTGTTAAAGGCTGAATATTTAATGAGTTGCATAGAAGTTTCATAGCCTTGCAAAGCCTATAAATACGCCTTTAATTTGTAAAGACCATAGTAAAAGGAATTTAGACAACTATTTTATTTTTTTTCATCAAATAAGGGAAATATCTAAGAAGCAATCCAAATGTTTAATCCAAACGATACAATTTTTGGATTGAAGTAAATTCAGCAAATCAAAGATTAGATGAAAATAAAAAATCACACAATCCAAATTTAGCAAAAATGTTGGCAAAAAAAACAATAAAATTCCTTCCTTTTAAATGCAGTTTTTGACAACGTCATTGGAAGCTGTATTTATTGATTGATATTATATCATTAAATATTGATTTAGAAGGAGTGCTGAGATGTGAACGAGGAAAAGGATTATTTGAACACAAACTACAATGCGGTGTACTGCGAAACTCTGCCGCCGGAGCAGTTGCGAATGGATCAGGCCAAGGCGCGGAAGCTGGCGTGCTTTGCACAGATTATTGGGGCGATTAGACAGGAGATGAGAGATGTATTTCCTGTTGAGCCCGGCGAGATAACAGAAGTATGGCGGTATGATTTGCGTATGGCGTATTTAAACGAGGTGGAAAGCGGCATTAAAGAAGATATAAACACCATTGCTGCCGCATTGATTCAGAAAATTCTTGAATTATGATTTGACGGACATCTACATAGAGGATGCAACAGGCTGATGTGCCTCCCGTCAGCCTGTTGCATAATAAGAAAGGAGTATCTATATGGCGAAAAACAGCAACATGGCACCAAGAGAATTTAACGGACTTTATTTGCACGGATACGTAAAAAACCGTGCTCGTCGGATTTCTGAGGGAGCCAACGGCGAAGAGAGACAACTTGTTACATACCAGATTATTGCAAACGACAAAGAGTACTTAGTCAAAGAGTGGGAGCCCAAATCATATTTTGAGATTGGCGAGATTGTGGACATTCCGGTTTTTGTCAAGCCATTTTTAAAGAAAAATGGCGATGCAGGAATTGACTTTTGTACTGTGGCTGAAATGCTGAATCTTCACGGCGAAAAGTTTTAACATTAAAATGCTATCTGAAAACTAACCGTTAAGCCGTCTATTGTCCTTGGGCAGTTGGCGGCTTGTTGTTTTGGGGTTACATTATATGTAAAATTATTTGGAGGTGCCAAGAATGAACATGTTTATTCACGTTGACAGAGCCAGAAGGCTTAGGGTTGGTGATATTATAAGGAAAGAGCCTTACTTTAACGAAAGTCCACTTATAATATTTTCACCGTTTATTGATGAGGGTTTTATGGCTCATCTACAGGAAATATGTCGTGATGGATTAAGTTTACACGGAGCCAGTTATTTGATTCAAATACAGAATCAAGTACACTTTGGGTCATTTACCACAGAGCTTTATTTTGAATATGTTCGGTATAAAAAGTATCCGCACAGGCCATCCAGATTGCAGAGCTTGTTTGCTTTTAGGGAGTGGAAACAGGCTGTTATATTTGCTAAAGGCACGGGTGGTAACGGTAAGATTTATGAACTTGGGTTTGAGGGGAAGTTTTTTGCGGGTGATATGAATTTGTTAAAGCTTGATTACGATCCTGCAAAGCAAATGGAGTTTGCCTGTAGATATTGGGAAGGTAAAACACTAGAAACAAGAAGCGATTATGTACCGGAATGGGAGTATCTTATTGATCTGCCTGTTGTAATAAAGAGAGAAGTGCGGGTTAGCCCAACAGACATTTGAAGTAACCATAACTGCGAGGTGTTAAGTGAAGATAATAGTAAGCCAGGATGGAAGGCAATGCTTTACGATGGGGGAAAATAACCTAATACACATTGCTACTGTGAAAATCGATGGAACCGATATGGAAGTGTATTCTCTAGGGATTGAAAATGTTAGTTTTGGTATGTTTAAGAATGAAAAAAAGTGCATGAATGTTCTCGATGAGATTGTTTCGTTCCTTTGCGGTAAAGGGGAACGGTTTCGAGTGCCAAGGGATTAATTAGATAAAGAAAAAGCTGCATTTCTATAAGAAATGCAGCTTTTTCTTTATCTAAATTCATCATCAAACTCAGTTAACCAGGTAACATTTGTGCCGGCAACTCGATCGCTGTATTTAGTGGTCAAAACATCATAGCTTCCAAAATTCGACCAAGTGAAATAATTGTACGAAACATAGCCCTCGGAGATAGCGGGATATTTGTAATAAGAATATGAATATTGAGCAAGAATTTTTTTGTTAGGCAATTTAGTTATTATGTCTGCCGAAATGACTTCCATATATGCCTTTA
>CAYLSP010000270.1:0-2703 GCA_964385935.1 uncultured Defluviitaleaceae bacterium | reverse complement strand
AGCGTCAAAGGTGTTTTGCTAAACGACGGACAGGAAATTTTGGGGGACTCTATTATCTTAGCTACAGGCGGCATGTCTTATCCGAAAACCGGCTCAGACGGAAACGGCTATCAGCTTGCAAAAAACTGCGGCCATAGTGTTATAAAGCCCTACCCTTCCCTTGTCCCTCTTTTGTCCGACGACTGGTTCATACCAGAATTAGCGGGGCTAAGCCTAAGAAACATAAACGTTTCTGTCTTTGAAAGCGGCTCAAAACTATATACAGACTTTGGCGAAATGCTGTTCACTCATACAGGGGTTTCAGGGCCTGTTATACTATCAGCCAGCCGATTTTTAACTAAAACCGCTTTTAAAGACGCGAAAGTAATAATTGATTTAAAGCCTGCCCTTGCTGAAAAAGAGCTGGATTTAAGAATTTTGCGGGACTTTTCAAAATATAGTAACAAGGATTACATTAACGCCCTTTCAGACTTATTGCCAAATAAGCTGATTCCCGTTATATGCTCAATTTCCGGTATTGATGAAAGAAAGAAAGTCAGAGATATTACAAAGGACGAGCGAAAAAGGCTTTTGTTCGCCATAAAGAATTTTGTTGTTAACATCACCGGCACTGCTGGCTTTAGCGAAGCCGTTATAACCTGCGGCGGCGTGAATGTTAATGAGGTTGACCCGGGAACTATGGAGTCAAAGATTGTTAGGGGATTATATTTTGCCGGAGAAATACTTGACGTTGACGGATATACCGGGGGATATAACCTTCAAATTGCCTTTTCAACCGGGTTTTTAGCCGGAAAAAACGCTTGACTGTGTGGAGGAAATTAAATGAAAATAGCTATAGACGGCCCTGTCGGCTCAGGGAAAAGCACCCTTGCCCGCATGGTCGCCCAAAAACTGGGATATATTTATATTGATACAGGCGCAATGTATCGCGCATTGGGTTTATTTGTTGTAAAATCTGGGAAAAATCCTGATGTAGAGAAAGACGTTTTATCCGCTCTTGATGACTGTGAAATCAACCTTGAACTCGTTGATAATATTCAACAGACTTATTTAAACGGCGAGAATGTATCGAAAGAAATCCGAGGAGCTGAGGTGGGTTCATACGCTTCAAAGGTGGCAGTATTTCGTCAGGTCAGAGAAAAAATGGTTTCGTTACAGAGAAAAATCGCCACCGATAAAAATATTGTTATGGACGGACGCGATATCGGAACCGTTGTACTACCCGACGCTGAGGTAAAAATTTTTTTGACTGCCAGCGTTGATGCCAGAACAAGAAGGCGTTGTGGCGAGTTAAGTGAACTTAATCTGCCCTGCAACTATGAGGAAATAAAAGAGAGCATAGCCAAACGGGACTTAAATGACTCAAACAGAGCAGAATCTCCGCTGAAAATGGCTAAGGACGCGGTTTCCATTGATACCTCGGACATGGATGCGGAAGCCGTTGTGGAATATGTTCTTAAAATAATTAATGAAAAGATGTGATTTTATGTACGCTGTCGGAGCGTTTTTAATAGGTTTGTACTACAGGGTAAGATGCAGGGTGAAAATTTATGGAGCAGAAAATATCCCAGAAAACTCAGGGGCGGTTCTTTGCTCAAACCATATTAACCTGAGCGACCCGCTTATATACGCCGTTTATTTGAAAAGACCTCTTTATTTTCTTTCAAAAAGTGAACTGTTTGTAAACCCTTTTGTTTCATGGATATTAAAAAAAGTTCACTGCGTTTCCCTTGATAGAGGAAAGACCGACACAAAGGCCTATAAAAGAGCAGTAACTTTGCTTAAAGAAAATAAAATCCTTTGTATATTTGCGCAGGGCACCAGGGTTAAAGAAGAGGAGGTAAAAGCCGCAAAATCTGGAGCGGTTTTATTCGCTATTAAAGGCGGTGTTCCCATCATCCCCGTGGCAATAAAATATAACGAAAAAAAATTTACAAGAGTTATCGTTCGGATAGGAAAACCTCTTTTAATGGATAATCCTGAAAATATCCGCCTTAATTCCGAAACGCTTAGAGACTTAACTGACTCTGTTATGGAAAAAATAAATAAATTATATGTTGCGCAATAGCGAGAGGGTTTGATATAATTGGAATTGTTTGTTTCAGAATGTGCCGGTTTTTGCTTTGGTGTAAAGCGGGCAGTTGACCGGGCTTTAAAAGAGGCAGAAAGAGGGAAAACAGCCACTTTTGGCGACCTTATACACAATGAACATGTTATATCTGATTTGAAAAACCTTGGTGTTAAAGTATATTATGATATTGACGATTTTTCTTCCATCGAAGCGGATAGAACTTTGATTCTGCGCTCTCACGGCGTTCATCCGAAAATCTATAGCAAACTGGAAGAGCTTGGCATACAATATATAGACTGCACTTGCCCATGCGTCAAAAACATTCACAAACTTGTCTTAAAGGATTTCAAAGACGGTTATAATATCATTATTTTCGGCGAAAAAACCCATCCCGAGATCATTGGTATAAACGGCTATGGAAACGATTTGAGCCTTGTTATAAATTCACTTGAAGAACTAAAGAAAATTCCTTTCAAAAAAGGCTCAAAATACTCCGTAGTTGCTCAAACTACTCTTAGCTCCACTCTCTTTAATATTCTCATAAAAGAGACGGAGCGTTTGTCAAAGGAAATAGGGTTCGACTTAAAGACTAATTTTACTTTATGCGATTCAACCATAAAAAGATATGGAGA
>CAYLSP010000269.1:0-2706 GCA_964385935.1 uncultured Defluviitaleaceae bacterium | reverse complement strand
GAGGATAGTCTCTATGAAAAAAATAGTTTCAGTGCTTATTGCAGCAATGATGTGCTTTGTCATGGTAATGCCGGGAGTTGCGGCTTCGGATTTAGAATTAAGTGATATAAAAGGGCATTGGGCGGAGAAAACAATCAACAGATGGAAAGACAAGGGAGTGATTACGGGTTATCCCGATGGCACTTTTAAACCGGATAATTTAGTAACCCGCGCAGAGCTTGCAAAAATAATTACCTTGGCGTTTGATTTGCGGGAAACAGGCTCTCTTGAGTATGACGATATTAATAGTTCGGCATGGTATTATAAATATTTGGAATCTGCCGCTCAATATATTCCCGTTTATCCACTTCCTGTGATATATGAGACCAACATTCCTTATGTAGATAATGCGGATCATGGCGGAGGCGGATTTTTGCCTGAGTGTAATGCAATTCGTATGCACGTTGCTGAAGCAATGGTTGAAATAAAGATGAATAAGGAGAATTTGACAATAGATATCCCGTCTATACAGGACGTTAAAGCTTCTGTAAACGAGTCTTTTAAAGATGATCATTACAATAATCTTTTTCCGCTTAGAGGTAAGATATCGGGAAACGTACAACGGATGTTTGAGTATACTTGGTTGGCAAAAGAACTGGACGTAATACAGGGTGATAATGATGGATATTTTCGACCATATGATGAAATAACAAGGGCAGAACTTCTCACGATTATTGACAGGATATGGAGATAGTATGTATATAAGGGGGGAGCGAAGTTGGTCTGTTTATTTCCCGGGTTATGCCGGAAATTAATTTCTCCTTGGGAATTATTGCATATGCAGTCGTAATGGCTCTTTTTTCCATATAAAAACCGGCTACAATAGGGGCTTTTATGGTTATTAAATTGGTTATTCGGAGATAATGTTTTAGTGGCAATGTTTAGGGGATAAAAAAATAAGACGAAAAATGGGAAATTGTCTTGACAAATGACTCAATTTAAGTTAAACTGTCTGAGTTGACAATTTGTTGGCTCAGTAGCTCAGTTGGTTAGAGTGTCGGCCTGTCACGCCGAAGGTCGAGGGTTCGAGCCCCTTCTGGGTCGCCATTTAATCCCGGGCGCATAGCTCAGCTGGGAGAGCGCCTGCCTTACAAGCAGGATGTCATAGGTTCGAGTCCTATTGTGCCCATTTGCCTCACGAGCTGTTGCTTTTGAGGCTTTTGTTGCGTTGTTCATACTTACGTGATTATCGAAAGGGTGGTTTTATGGCAAGAGCGGCAATGAAACACTACAGAGTTGCACAGAAGGAAGTTGAACAAAGATCAGGACTGTTTATACCAGAGGAAAATAAGCCGGAAGTATTTATTATTGCTATTGCTGTTGTTTTACTTGCTTTTATTAAAGGCCTTATCATAGGCTCTTTGTGGAACAAAAGGTCATAGTAAGTCATTTATCTAATTGAAAAGCGGCGGGACGGTCTCCGTCTTGCCGTGTTTTTCATATTTGGTTTAATAAGAAGTAGAAATGGGGAAGAAAAATGAGACTTGGGATTGTAGGCTTGCCGAATGTTGGGAAGAGCACGCTGTTTAATTCGATTACAAAGGCGGGAGCCGCTTCCGCTAACTATCCTTTCTGCACAATTGATCCTAATGTTGGGGTTGTTGCTGTTCCGGACGAGCGTCTGGATTTTTTAAATGATATGTATAATTCTGAAAAATTGACTCCTGCCGTCATTGAGTTTGTGGACATTGCCGGACTTGTTAAGGGCGCGTCAGAAGGCTTGGGGCTTGGAAATAAATTTTTGTCTCACATCAGGGAAATGGACGCAATAGTCCATGTCGTCCGCTGTTTTGAAGATGAGAACGTAATACATGTTGATAATTCTGTTGATCCAATAAGGGACATAGAAACCATAAATCTTGAACTCATTCTTGCGGACATGGACGTTGTAACAAGAAGACATTCTAAAGAGGAAAAGACCGCTAAGAATGACAAACAGGCTAAAAGAAACGTGGAGATTCTTGAAATAATTTTAAATAGTCTTAACTCTCAGGAATGTGTTAGGGACATAGACTTTGAAAATCACAATATGTCTGCCGAGGATTTTGAATTTGTGAAATCTCTGAGCCTTCTTACATATAAGCCTGTTCTGTATGCGGCTAATGTGGGTGAAGAGGATCTTGCGGACTTTGGAAAAAATAATCCTCATGTCCAGAGAGTTATGGAACTTGCGAAAAAAGAAGGTAATTCAGCCTTTGTTGTTTGCGCAAAAATTGAGGAGGAACTTGCTTCTCTTCCTGAAGAAGAAAAGCTCGAATATCTAAAGGAAATCGGATGTGAAAAAAGCGGTCTTGAGCTTGTTATTCAGGCGGGGTATGAGCTTTTGGGCCTTATCAGCTTTTTAACAGCAGGGCCTAAGGAAACAAGGGCGTGGACTATTAAAAAAGGTTCAACTGCTCCACAGGCAGCGGGAAAAATTCACTCTGATTTTGAAAGAGGTTTTATCAGAGCCGAGATTGTGGCATATGATGACCTTTTCAGACTAAAGAATTATCAGTCTGCTAAAGAAGCTGGGCTTGTCAGAAGCGAAGGAAAAGAGTATATTATGAAAGACGGAGACGTTGTATTATTCCGCTTTAACGTTTAGGAGGGATTTTGTGCAATTAGGAGATATTATAATTATTGTATTTGTTTCTTTAGCGATTATTATCACAGGGTTATACTTTC
>CAYLSP010000268.1:0-2710 GCA_964385935.1 uncultured Defluviitaleaceae bacterium | reverse complement strand
ATTATGAGCCGAAAATTGTTGAGGACAGGCTTTATAAAAAATGGATGGAGAAGAAATATTTCAAGGCGGAGGTTAATCCGTCAAAAGAACCATTTACAATCGTTATGCCGCCGCCTAACATAACCGGTCAGCTTCATATGGGACATGCGCTTGACTGCACTTATCAGGATATTCTGATAAGGTGGAAAAGAATGTCGGGTTACGAAGCACTCTGGCTTCCGGGCACAGACCACGCAAGCATTTCAACTGAGCTTAAAATAGTCGAGAAAATGGCGTCAGAAGGGCTTACTAAAATAGATGTGGGTCGTGACGGGTTTTTGGAGAGGGCATGGGATTGGCGCAAGGAATACGGCGGCACAATCGTTAACCAACTTAAAAAAATGGGTTCTTCTTGCGATTGGGATAGAGAAAGATTCACTTTAGACGAGGGTTTAAGCGATGCCGTTTTAGAGGTTTTTGTAAGGCTCTATGAAAAGGGCTTAATTTATCGAGGCGAAAAGCTTATAAATTGGTGTCCAGTCTGCAAAACCAGCATTTCTGATGCAGAAGTTGATCATGAGGAAAGAGATTCGTTTTTATGGCATTTGAAATATCCTGTTGACGGAACAGACGAATTTGTGGAGTTTGCGACAACAAGGCCGGAGACTCTTCTGGGCGATACCGCAGTTGCCGTAAATCCAGGGGATTCTCGCTATACTCACTTAATCGGAAAGACAGTTACCGTCCCTGTTGTTAACAGAAAAATTCCTGTAATTGCCGATGATTATGTCGAGGTTGATTTTGGGACAGGCGTTGTAAAAATCACTCCTGCTCACGACCCTAACGATTTTGAGGTTGGTCAAAGACATAATCTTCCCATAGTAAACATTATGAACGACGACGGAACATTAAATAAAAATGCCGGAAAATATGAAGGGCTTAATAGATATGTCGCCCGTGAAAAGCTTTTAGAGGAATTTAAGGATTTGGGGCTTTTCGTGAAAAAAGTTCCGCTGCATAACTCTGTGGGGATTCACGAACGCTGCAAGGAAGTTGTTGAGCCGTTAATAAAGCTCCAATGGTTTGTTAAAATGGAAGAGTTGGCAAAACCGGCTATTGATGTTGTAAAAACTGGCGAACTTAGATTCGTTCCGGATAGATTCTCGAAAATTTATTTGAACTGGCTCACTAACATTCGCGACTGGTGTATATCGCGTCAGCTTTGGTGGGGACACAGGATTCCGGCTTATTATTGCGAGGATTGCGGCGAAAGTCATGTTTCTAAGCGTCCTATTGCAAAGTGCAAAAAATGTGAATCAATTAAAATAAAGCAGGATGAGGATGTACTTGATACTTGGTTCTCATCAGCTTTATGGCCGTTTTCCACTCTTGGCTGGCCTAATGAAACAGCAGATTTTAAATATTTTTATCCGACAAACGTCTTGGTTACGAGCTATGACATAATATTTTTCTGGGTTGCCAGAATGGTTTTCTCTGGGCTTGAACAGACAGGAAAAGTACCATTCAAAGACGTGTTAATGCACGGTCTTGTCAGAGACGCAAACGGCAAAAAAATGAGTAAATCCGCAGGAAACGGAATCGACCCTCTTGAATTAATCGACCAATACGGAGCAGACGCCCTTAGATTAACTATAATCTCAGGCAGTGCTCTTGAAAACGATTCCAGATTCTATTATGAAAAGCTGGAAAGTAACAGAAATTTCCTTAATAAATTATGGAACGCTACAAGGTTTGTGCTAATGCATATTGACGAAAGTGATCCCGAAACAGCGCCTGAAAACTTAACCTCGGCTGACAAGTGGATTTTGTCAAAGGTCAACAGCCTTATTAAAGAAGTGGGCGTGAACATGGAAGCCTATGAATTCAACGTTGCGGTCACGAAGATTTATGACTTTATATGGGACGAATATTGTGACTGGTACATTGAAATGGTTAAACCGCGGCTTTATAATAAAGAGGACGAAACCAGAGATGCTGCAGTTTATACCCTTAGGGCAGTTCTGCTTACGTCACTTAAACTTCTCCATCCGTTCATGCCGTTTATAACAGAGGAGATTTTCCAGAACCTTCAGTTTGAGAAATCGGCTGAAGAAACAATCATGCTTACAGAATGGCCACGTTATTCTGATAGTTTAAACTTCCTGAACGAGGAACTGGAAGTTAGTCTTATAAAAGAGGCCATCAAGGGTATTAGAAACGTCAGAACAGAAATGAACGTACCTCCGTCAAGAAAGGCGAATTTATATGTTGTTTCAGAAGACGAAGCACTTCTTGGCGTTTTCAGAACAGGAACTCATTATTTAAAGGCTCTGGGATTTGCGGAAAATGTTTTTGTTGAAAAAGCTGCTGATTTGCAAGAAAAAACGGTTTCTGTTCCATTGGCAGGCTGTGTGATTTATATTCCGCTTAATGAGCTTGTGGATTTTGAAAAAGAAATTTTAAGGCTTAAAAAAGAGGAAGAGAAAATCAAAAGCGAAATAGACAGGGTCAATGGAAAATTAAGTAATGAGGGCTTTGTGAAAAAAGCTCCGGATAGAGTAATTTTAGAAGAGAAAGAAAAATTAGCTAAATATGAGGCTCTTTTAATTCAAATCCAAACACAATTAGAAGGCTTTAAAAAATAGTAAAAGGGGTGTGGCATTTGCCGCACTCCCTTTTTATTGTTTTTAGAAAACCACCAGCTATGCTGGTGGATAGAAGCTTAAAGCTA
>CAYLSP010000267.1:0-2727 GCA_964385935.1 uncultured Defluviitaleaceae bacterium | reverse complement strand
ACTCTATACACCGTTCGGTATTGCAGGCGTTGAAACTCTTGGTGCTGAGCTTGCAAAACAGTTTAGAGACAGATTCAATCGTCTGCCTGATGCGGCAATTATAACAAATGCCGGCGGCGGAAACCTTACCGGAACTGCCAGAGGACTTATTAAGTCTGGCGCGAAAGACGTTCAGATTGTTGGCGCAAGCGTTGATTTATCAGGACTTCATATGGCATCTGACGGAGCGTTTAACCGCAAATCCTTTACAACAGGCCATACTGGCTTCGGTATTCCGTTTGCAACATGGCCGGATCGTTCCGATGTTCCTAGAAATGCGGCAAGAGCTCTGCGTTATATTGACAAATATATGCTTGTTAAGCAGGGTGAGGTATTCTTCATGACTGAAACCCTTGCGGCTCTTGAAGGTCTTGAAAGAGGCCCGGCTGGTAATACATCACTTGCTGCTGCGTTCGTTCTTGCTCAGCAAATGAGAAACGACCAGATGATCGTCGCTCAGGAAACCGAGTATACCGGTGCTGGAAAACATTCTATGCCTCAGCTTTCATTTGCTAAGTCAAACGGCATTGAAGTTATTTTCGGCGACCCTGATACGGAAGTTCCTGGAAAGAACATTGTTCTTCCGAGCGACCCGTCATTAATCAAAGCAAGAGATTTCGACTTAAATAAGGCAAGAAAATCATATATTAAAAATTGTCTTGCAAACTACAACGTTACAGAAGTTTCTGATGCAGACATTAAGTTCCTTGCAGAAGAAACTAAGTCTAACGAAGAGTTTGTTAGAGAAACAATTAAGAGTATCTAATAAATATTAATGTAGGAGGGCGGCGTTTTGGCGCTGCCCTCCTGTGTAGTTATCCTTATGGAGGTGTTTAGTTGAAAGATATAACCTCAAAAGGACAAATCATTTCTAAATATTATGATAAACAAAATGATAAAACTTATTTAAGCAGTGAAATTGACGATTATATTTGCCGTTTGACGTTGAATGATGAAGCTCTGATAATTGAACGTGACGAATATATGAAAGAAATAACCTGTTTATTTAATATTCCGATAAGAGATATAATAAAATTTGATTATATAAATGATCAGCACCATAAAAAAAGTACTATAAAAGAGGTTTGTGAAAACTTCATTGGAATGTTATTATTTACAATATTTGGAGCAGGTTTTTTCACAACTAGAGGCTCAAAAAAATCAGATATTTTAATTATTACTTTCTATGACAGCAATAAAAAAGAAATTAATCTCATTTTCAATATGTTAGAATTTGGGGAAGCCGGTCTTACCAAGAAATATAAACAGCTAACATATAATGATGAACTATCTTATTATTAAATCTAAAAGGAGGGAATCCGCATGAAAAGAGAAGATGATTTTCAACAAAGGAGAGAAAATCTTAAAAATCTTACAGACGAGCAGCTTTTTGAAAGATTCTGGAAGCTTGCCGAAGAAATCGTTCAGCCTATGCTTGATTTAGGCTATAAAAATACAACTCCGTCCGTAGAAAGAAGCGTTTTATTGCGCATGGGCTTTTCAAGCATTGAAGTTAAGCCAATAGTCGAGGGCGTTATGAAAAAAGGTCTTATGGGCAAGGGCTGCGGAAACGTAGTTTGGAGACTTTCCCAGAAAAAGGGAATCAGCGTAAGAGAGGCCGGTTTGCTTCTTGCAGACGGCAAGGAATGGGACACAGTAGACAGTCTTTTTAATTAATGAGGAGGTGAAAACATGCAATTAGACCCAAATAAAAAATTAAATATATATGAGATACTTAAAGACCTTGATAAATATGCGCCGAAACGCCGTGGTTGGCATTGGCGTGAAGGACGTAATGAGAAAAGAAAAATAGGCGACTTTGAGTTCCATCAAACATCAGAAGGGCTTAAAAATTATATTCCCCTTCCGGGAAGCCGTGGAATCGGTGGAATTGACCCACAACCAGACTGTGTTATCACAACTGAAATAGCTTCAGGCCGTTTTGAAGACGATATTCGCAGAATGAGAATGGCGGCTTGGAACGGCGCTGACCATATCATGGTTATTAGAACAGCCGGCCAGTCTCACTACGATTCTCTTATTGAAGGTACTCCACAGGGTATTGGCGGTATAACCGTTACCAGAAAACAGGTTAGAGCTTCTAGAAAAGCCTTGGACGCTATAGAAGAAGAGGTTGGACGTCCAATTAACTTCCACTCCTATATTTCAGGTGTTGCAGGCCCTGATATTGCTGTTATGTTCGCTGAAGAAGGCGTTAACGGTGCTCACCAGGACCCTCAATACAACGTTCTTTACAGAAACATCAATATGGTTAGAAGCTTTGTTGATGCTTGTGAAGCGAAAAAAGTTATGGCTTGGGCTGAAATCCTTCAAATAGACGGCGCTCATAATGCAAACGCAACCGCTATGAAGGCTTGGAAAGTTAGACCAGAGCTCATGGTTCAACACGCTATTAACAGCGTATTTTCAAGAAAAGTTGGCGTAAAGCCTGAAAATATTGCGCTTTCAACTGTTCCACCAACAGCTCCACCGGCTCCGTGTATGCGCATAGACCTGCCTTATGCAGTAGCTCTGAGAGATTTATTTAGAGATTACAAAATGCGTGCCCAACAGCATACAAAATATATGGAATCAGATATGCGTGAAGCCACAGTTACTCATACCCTGAACCCTGTTATTTCAAGGCTTACAAGTGCGGATATCCAATCTACAATTACGCCTGACGAG
>CAYLSP010000266.1:0-2728 GCA_964385935.1 uncultured Defluviitaleaceae bacterium | reverse complement strand
TCATTTTTTATATCATGTACTTATGAGTATAGCGAATAATCCATACTAGCCCATTAGCTATTGCAATTATATCACATTTTTTTTGAAAAACCACAAATTTTTATCCACATAAACTCTTGTCCATGTGGATAAAACTGTGGATAACGTTGATAACGTATGCTTTTTTATTAAGAGAGTGTTAAAATTCCGTTAACAAAGAGGGTTTTTAACAAGTTTATGTGAATAAAATTGTGGATAATGTTGATAACCTTGTAATTTAATGATAAATTAATTTTTCCCCCAATAAATACACGTCTCCTGCTCCCATAGTTATTAACATCGGGCTGTGAAAAGCTCTTTTAATATAATTTTCAGCCGCTTCCCATGAGGTAAAATAACAAATGTCAAGACCTCTTTCAAGAAGCTTGTAATAAAGGTCGGCAGATGAAATATTTATTTCATTTTCTTCTCTACCCGGTGGCTGAAAAATATCAACTAAAATTACTTTTTCCGCCTCATCAAAGCAGGTTACAAATTCATTAAAAAGAGCCTTTGTCCTTGACTTTGTATGGGGCTGGAAAACGCACCAAACCTTGCCGTCCACGGCCTTTGCCGCAGAATTAAGAGTTGTTGCAATTTCTGTTGGGTGATGTGCATAATCGTCAAACAGAGACCCAGAATTTATTTTGCCCTTGAACTGGAAACGTCTGTCCGCACCCTTACAATTATAAAGCCCTTTTTGAATTGCGTCAAAGGGAATATTTAGTGCAAGTGCCGCCCCTATTGCCGAAAGAGAGTTTCCGGCGTTATGAGTTCCGAATGTGGATAGCTGAATTTGTCCTAAGTTTTCCCCATGATAAATTAAATCGAATCTAGGACATCCACGGTCATCCAGTTCAAAATTCTCATAGGTCACGTCACCTTTATTAAAGGTAATGACATTACAGGACAAATTCTCAGTAATTTTTTCCACATATGGGATTTCGCCGTTAATAACCAACGTTCCACCCTCTGGAATAAGCTCTGCAAATCTTCTGAAAGACGAATAGATATGTTCAAGGTCAGAGAAATAGTCAAGATGGTCTGCGTCAATGTTAAGAATAATTCCTATATAAGGAAAGAAATCCAAAAAGCTGTCATGATATTCACATGCCTCAGCCACAAAATAATCTGAGCCGCCCTGCCTTAAATATCCGTCTATTGACTTTAAATACCCGCCGTTTACTATAGTCGGATCAGCATCTGCCGCCATGAGAATTTCGCCCATCATTGATGTAGTAGTGGTTTTTCCGTGAACTCCGGCGATACAAATGGGATATTTATAATTCTTCATTATAATACCCAAGATTCTTCCCCTATCCATTATGGGGATATTTTTTTCCTTTGCGGCTATGATTTCGGGGTTGTCGTCATGAACAGCCGCATTTTTAACCACTAAGTCTAGGTCGCCGGATATTTGATTAGCGTCATGGCCAATGAAAACACCTATGCCCTTTTCCTCGAGTTTATCAGTAATTTTTGACCGGCGTCTGTCTGAACCAGAAACAATATATCCCTTTGAGTTTAATATTTCGGCTATACAGGACATATGAACCCCGCCGATTCCTATGAAATGAATTTTTTTATACTCGTAAAGCTCGGGAAAAACCATAGTATACCCCCTATTTAAGTGACCATCCCGCCTTATTAACCTGTCTTGCTCTGGCTATGCCAAGGTTTTCCTTTGGCACATAATCGGTTATTGTGGAGCCTGCTGCTATATAAGCGCCTTCGTCTATTTCAACAGGAGCGATCAAGTTTGAATTACAGCCTACAAAGGCGTTGTCTTTTATGACTGTTCTGCCCTTTTTCTTGCCGTTATAATTAACTGTTACAACGCCGCATCCCAGATTAATTTTTTCCCCAAGATCGGAATCGCCGATATAGGTCAGGTGTGAGGCCTTTGTATTATTTCCAATTTTGGAATTTTTAACCTCAACAAAGTCACCGATTTTGACATTGTCGCCGATTTCACAGTCAGGGCGAATATAAGCAAAAGGACCTACTACTGTTTTGTTACCTACTTTTGATTTTTTCATAACTGAACACTGGATAACAACTTCGTTCCCGATTTCCATATCAAGAAGATAGCTGCCGTGTCCGATTTGGCAATCCTCGCCTATTACTGATCTTCCAAGAATGAAGGTGTTAGGGGAAACTACTGTGTCTTTCCCGATTTTAACACCGGGCGCGATATATGTTGAAGAGGGGTCAATTATCATGACGCCTGAATCCATAAGAGATTCATTTATTAATTTTGAGACATATTTCTGAGCGCATACAATTTCTTTTATAGAAGAAACAGGGACAAATCCGTTTCCACCGTTCTTGAAAACTTTTTTAAAAAGCCCTTGTGACTTTATTTCAACTTCTCCTTTGCCGCCTTCTGGTAAAATAACCCTGTCTGCGTCTATTATTGTAGCTGAGCCGGTTTCGGTTGATGAATATGCCGCGCCTGATGATTCGTGGAAGGAAATAAACTCCTGAATGTCTGCGCCTTTTAAATAAGGCAGATTTGCGTCAAGAATCAAAACTTTTTCAGCTAAGCCGATACCATTCTCATCAATTAATTCCAACCCCGCGTCTACTACGGCGTTTCTAACATATTCATAGATGCCAAGACCAAGTATTTCATGCTCATAAGATGGTTTCTTTGAGTTTATTCTGCCGCTGTCATCAATCTTTTGTATAAAGACCATAATTTTATTAT
>CAYLSP010000265.1:0-2750 GCA_964385935.1 uncultured Defluviitaleaceae bacterium | reverse complement strand
CGGCTAATTTATCATTGGGAATTAACTTAATTGCCGCCATAGCCGGAAAAATGGCCGAAACTTTAGTTGAAGCCGGTTTCGATATTGAAATACTGGAACGACACCATAACCAAAAAATTGACGCGCCCTCTGGGACAGCCTTTTTGCTTGGCGACGCTATAAAAGAGACTCTTAACGACAATTATTATTATAAGTTTGACCGCTCTCAAACCACGGAGAAACGCGACAAAAAAGAGATTGGCATGTCGGCCATAAGGGGCGGTACAATTGTGGGCGAACACTCCATAATTTTTGCCGGAAGGGACGAGGTTATTGAACTCAAACATCAGGCTAACTCGAAAGAAGTGTTTGCCGTTGGTGCTTTAAAAGCAGCTAAGTTTCTTGCCGGAAAACCTGCCGGAATGTATAGTATGAAAGATGTATTTTAAAAAAATCCCCCGAATTAAAACTTTGGGGGATTTTTTATTACTTTGAAAATGCCCAGAAATTTCTTGCTTCGTTTATTATATCTAAAACTTCCCATGTCTCATTACTGCGTATTATACTGTTGGGATCATTGAGCTTGATTTTACCGTCTTCTGTAAGGCCGGTAAGTAGAATAAAAGGTCCGGTCTGTGTGAAAATTCCGGGCTTGACAGAAACGACTACGACCGCACCGCTGCTAAGTGCGTCTTTAATTTTTGTTTCGTCAGCGGGAAGCTCTCTCATATTAAGGCCAAAATCCTCCGCTGCCTTCGGATATGCCGCCCATGATGTTCCGCTTTCTGACGAAAATCCATTTTCATAGAGATAGTCTGCCATATATGCGGGGTGCTTTTCAATATCACCTGTTAAGTACACCACGGTCATTGAAATTGTCGTTGGTCCGCATCCGCTTATGCCCATAACCGAACCAGAACCGTTATATTCCTTATAACCCCATCGCTTGTCCCATTGAAGAAAATGAGGAACTTTTCCGGGAGTCACATCAAGAGAAATGTCAATTTCATCATTATCAAGCCTTCCGTAAACAGGCATGTTCTCCTTATAATCAAAAACAAATTCGGAAGCTTCAGGATTTCTCTCCAGAAGCTGTAAAATGTCTTCGGGTATACCCGTTAAATCCATAACATTTTTCGTGCGTTTTGTTTCCGACTCTATAGAAGCTTCCTCTTCTTCTTGAATTGTAAATGGGTCTATGTATTTTTCTATAACTCCATCGGGATTATATACTTCTGCATCATTTTTTGCGCTCGTAGTAATAAAAATAAATACTGTAGTGAAAATCGTAATTCCCAACAATACCCCCAAAAGACCTGCTGATTTTCCTCTTCGTCTTCTCCTTCTCCTTCTTGTTACATAGGTCAAGTTTTGTCTTCTGTTTTGCATAATAATCCCCCTGAATTTTTCTAATATACTTATTATAACGAATTTTGTCGAATTTTGTTAACATATTTCAAAAATATTTATTAAAAAATTATTAAATAGCTAAGGCTTTGACTTGTCTTATAAATAAAATAATTGACAAATAATAATATTTATGGTTAAATACTGTTGTTTAGCAGTCATAAACAAAAAGTTTAGTTATACATCCAGACAGTCTTTGTAAACAAAAAACTTAGAAAGAGTGAGTTTTAGTGAATCTCGGTGAAAAAATTAAACGTCTAAGAGTTAAAATGAATCTGACTCAGGAGGAGGTTGCTGTCCGCTGCGAGCTTTCAAAAGGCTTTATTTCTCAGTTGGAAAGAGACATAACCTCACCTTCCATTGCTACGTTATGCGATATACTGGATTGCCTCGGAACTAATTTGAAAGACTTTTTTAACGAAACCGAGAATAATAAAATTGTCTTTAAAAAGGATGACATTTTTTGGCAGGTAAATGATAATTTGGGCTACACCATTCAATGGCTTATTCCTAACGCCCAGAAAAATATTATGGAACCGATTTTATTAAACCTTATACCCGGTGGAAAATCAGACGAATATACTCCCCATGACTGTGAGGTTTTCGGCTTTGTGATTTCAGGAAGCCCTACCCTTAATGTGGGCGATACTTCATTCAAACTTAAAAAAAATGAAAGTTTTTATTATAAGGCAAACGCACCCTATTCCATAGAAAACAATACTAAAAATCCTGTTTCTGTTTTGTGGGTTTCAACGCCACCAAGTTTTTAATATTTAGAGTTTATCACTTAATGTCTGGAGGAAGGTAGCTTTGACAGAAAGTTTTATTGAGTTAAAAGATGTTTTTAAACAATTTGACGGAGATACAACGGTTCTTGACCATATCGATATATCTATACATAGAAACGAGTTTTTGACGCTGCTGGGTCCCTCAGGCTGCGGAAAAACTACGACCCTTAGAATCATTGGGGGATTTGAATATCCTACAAGCGGCGATTTGCTTTTTGACGGAAAGAGCATTCTTGACCTGCCGCCATATAAAAGGCAGGTTAACACGGTCTTTCAAAAATACGCCCTTTTCCCTAATATGAATGTTTCTGAAAACATTGCTTTTGGGCTTAGGCTTAAAAAAGTGAAAAACGATGTAATTAAAGAAAAAGTTGACCAAATGCTGAAACTTGTTAATTTAAGCGGATATGGTCAAAGGGACATACAGGCGCTTTCCGGCGGTCAACAACAAAGAGTGGCCATTGCTAGGGCTCTTATTAATGAGCCGCAAGTTCTTCTTCTTGACGAACCTCTGGGCGCGCTGGACTTAAAATTAAGAAAAGAAATGCAGATTGAGCTTAAAAATATGCAAAAATC
>CAYLSP010000264.1:0-2753 GCA_964385935.1 uncultured Defluviitaleaceae bacterium | reverse complement strand
TAAATTTTCCAAAACAGGGAACAAACGAAAGATTTTCCTTAATGAACGCTTTACAAAACAAGGGCATTAGGGTTAAAATGGAAGATAGCCTGAAAAAAATCTCTAAGAGATTTATTATCCCCTATCCTCCCGGCGTTCCTCTTTTGTGTCCAGGAGAGGAAATCACTGAAGAAGTCTTGCTTTATATAAAAAGCTGTCTGAAATCCGGCAGGGAGATTATGGGTATAGACATTGAGGAGGACTTAGTTTATTTCCATGTTTATGAATAACATCGGTTTCTAACCGTTTTCTTTATTAGAGAGGATGATTTATATGGAATATATAACACTTTCGGATATTACTTATGTAGCAGTAATATCTTTGATTCTTACTTATATATACTTAAAAATTTCAAAGTTATTAAACATAGGAAAACGCCCCGGAACGCTTAACTATGATAAAAACGAGATGAACAGAATCCTTGCAAAATGTTATTCTCTTTTTCCAAATGAAAATTTGAACTTTAAAGGGATAAATTTTAAACGTGGTATGATTGTCAGAGTTACGACTGCCGGAAATAAAACATTTGAAGGCCGTCTTATTGGCTCAAACAGCCAAAATGTTGTATGCGTTTTAACAAAAACTTATATTGCCGCTGATATTCTTGATAATATTTCTGAAATTATCATGCTTGAAGATGGCTCAAAACAGTAGCAATTCCATTTTAATGTGTAATTGCAAATATAGGAGGAACAAAGGATATGTGCGGCTATTGCGGTTTTACCGGAAGCATGGATACTAATGAGAAAAGTGTTGTTTTAAAAAATATGATGGATACCATTATCCATAGAGGTCCCGAATCAGACGGCGTTTTTATGGATGACCATATAGCTATGGGATTTAGAAGGCTGGGTATAATTGACCTGGAAGAGGGAAACCAGCCAATTTACAGCAAAGATGGAACTCTCGTCATGATGTTTAACGGCGAGATTTATAACTATAAGGAACTTAAAGAAGAGCTGATTGCTTTGGGGCATGAATTTTCGACACAAAGCGATTCAGAAGTTGCCCTTCATCTCTACATGGAATACGGA
Organism: uncultured Defluviitaleaceae bacterium; assembly: GCA_964385935.1. Taxonomy (GTDB): domain Bacteria; phylum Bacillota; class Clostridia; order Lachnospirales; family WRAX01; genus CAYLSP01. The sequence continues at coordinate 1,680 of CAYLSP010000264.1, read as the reverse complement.
GTCAGAATGCCTGAATTTATGCGTGGCATGTTTTCGATTGTCATTTATAACAGAGTTAACCATTCTGTATTTGCTCTGAGGGACTTTTTTGGTATAAAGCCACTTAACTACTGCATAACTGATAAAGGGATGCTTTTTGGATCAGAAATAAAAAGCTTTATGCCTCATCCTTGGTTTTCTAAAGAACTTAACGAAGAAGCGTTGGAAAGCTATTTAACGTTCCAATATTCCGTTCTTGACGAAACTTTTTTTAAGGGAGTATACAGGCTTCTGCCCGGGCATTATATGATTTATAAGGACGGAAAGGTAGAGCAGACAAGATATTTCTATCCCGAATTTAAAAGAGTGGAAAAGACTCTTAATCAGACGGTTTCTGATATTGACGCGGTAGTTCAGGACTCTATAAAATATCATAAGGTCAGTGACGTGGAAGTCGGTTCATTTTTGTCTTCCGGCGTTGACTCCTCCTATGTTGCGGCCTGCTTCAAGGGTACAAAGACTTTTACCGTGGGCTTTGATTATGAGAATTACAACGAAATTGATTACGCAAAATCCCTGTCTGAAAAAGTTGGGGTTGAAAATATATCAAAACTTATTTCAAAAGAGGAATATTGGAATATACTGCCTAAGATTCAGTATTTTATGGACGAGCCTTTGGCAGACCCTTCTGCCGTGGCACTTTATTTTGTTTCAGAGCTTGCATCGAAGTATGTGAAAGTAGCGCTTTCAGGGGAAGGTGCAGACGAATTTTTCGGCGGTTATAACATTTACAGAGAACCTCTTGATTTGAAAATAATAACTGACCTGCCCATGCCGATACGTCGTTTTTTAGGGAAAATTGCTTCTCTGTTGCCCTTTTCAGTTAAAGGAAAAAACTTCTTTATAAGAGCCGGAAAGACAGTTGAGGAAAGATTCATAGGTAACGCTAACATGTTCTCGAAAAAAGAACGTGAAGACCTATTAAAGAACCCAAAAGGGACTAACCCCCCACACGAACTTACAAAAAGGCATTATGACAAAGTTCGGGACTATGACGATATAACAAAAATGCAGTACCTTGACATTCATATGTGGATGCCAGGGGATATACTTTTGAAAGCTGACAGAATGAGTATGGCTCATGCCCTTGAAGTGAGGGTTCCATACCTTGACAAAGAAGTTTTTAAGCTGGCTTCCTCAATACAAACGGACTATCGCATTAACAGAACAGCCACGAAATATGCCTTCCGTCTTGCGGCAAAGGAACATCTGCCGGAGGAATGTGCCAGAAAGAAAAAGCTTGGATTCCCTGTCCCTATCAGAATCTGGCTTAAAGAAGATGAGTACTTTAATAAGGTCCTATCCGAATTTGAATCTGAACACGCCGCAAAATATTTTAAGACAGACAGACTCAAAACGCTCCTGATTGACCATAAAATCGGCAAAAGAGACAACAGCAGAAAAATCTGGACAGTTTATATGTTTTTAGTTTGGTATAGACAGTATTTTCTTTAGGCTTCAAAACAAGGAGGATTCAACATGAGAAAGCTATTAAATGGGATATTAATAATGTGCCTCACGCTGACATTGACATCTTGTGGAAGCGGAGGGAGCGGAGACGAGACCAACCAGGTTTTAAGTGCCGTTCTGGATTCCATCTTATATCAAGAGCCGTCTGCTTTGGCCGATGAGGCACTGGGC
>CAYLSP010000263.1:0-2759 GCA_964385935.1 uncultured Defluviitaleaceae bacterium | reverse complement strand
CTTTGTCCTCTAAAACAACGGCCGTTCCTGCTGAGCCTGTAAAGCCAGAAATATACTCGCGGCATTTCCAGTATGAGGATGGATATTCACTTTGATGAGGGTCAGGACTTCCAATTATGTATGCTTGAATGTTATGTTTCTTCATTTGTTCTCTGATAGCTGAAATTCTTTCTGAAACTTTCATTTTTGTGCCTCCTTAATAGAATATTTATTATTACGAGCGGCAGCCAAAAGAATACCTTCTAGCTGCCGGATTATAATCTTTGAGTCTATGCCTAAGCACCTACATTGCTTAAATACGCGTTAATTTCGTCAATGAGATTGTCAACGTCACTTCCGTGTACGAATCCTGCTTCTTCCAAAGTTTCGCTCTGGGCGGAAGGGCAGCCCACGCAATGCATACCGGCCTTCATTAACAGTGATGCAACGCCGGGATCCTTTGATAAAATTTCACTTATGAGCATGTCTTTAGTAACTGCCATACGATCACTCCTTAATTTTTTATAATTTTAAAGCTGGGCCAATAGCTAAAAATGACCTCACCTAAAATTTTCTCTTTGGGAACATATTTATTAGTCCATGCCCTTGAATCATGGGAGTTTGTTCTGTTGTCGCCCATTACGAAATAACAGCCTTCGGGAACAACAAATGGGCCAGAATTGCTATGATCCTCTTTCGGAACTTTCTTTGTAAATTCGTCATCAAGGGGCACTTCAGAATCGTTTATATAGACTTTTCCGTCCACAACGTTTACAGTATCGCCAGGAAGACCGATAACTCTTTTAACAAACAAAACGGGCGGATCTTCGGGCGGGTTATCCGGATATTCAAAAACGATTATATCAAACCTTTCAGGCTCAGAAAAAGCATAGGCAAGCCTAAATGCCACAATCCGGCTTTTTTCCTGAATAGTTTCGACCATTGAGCCGGTGGGAACCATTGCGTTTACGATAATGAGGTTATTAAACAAAATGGCAAATATAATAGCGCCCGCAATAACCTGAACCCAGCTGGCTATTTCTGAGACCAAAGCAATTTTGATGAATGTTATTATGTCTTTTTTTGAATCTTTTGATTCTGAAAGTTTTTCAGGCTCTCTTTCGATTACTTCCTGAGCCGGAAAATTAGGTTCTATAGCTTCAAACTCGGTTTTTTCATCAAGCCCCGCTTCATCTTTATCAGATTCTCCCATAAATTCATCTCCTTAAAAATAAACGGCAAAAGCTTTGCCGTTTCCAGTTTACTTTTGCTTATTATATCACATGGTGCACTTTAATTGCAAAAGATATTTATTGATTTTATAGGACTGACTTGTTACAATAAAAATGATCTAGGGGTATGATATGATTTATGCATTGCAATGATAGAGGTGATCGGCATGATATCCTCCGCTCTCTAAAGATATCCTCCATTTTTTCTGTTATGAAAGAAAGGAAATATTGATTTATTATATTTATAAACATAAAACCAAGAAAATTATTTATATAATTTCTTTGGTTATTTCTGCTTTTCCATTGTTGCTTTACCCGTTTGTAATTATTGCAAATATAATGTCTATAGCAGGGCATTATACAACACCTAAGTCCATAGTTGAAGTTTTGCAATCAATTGCTATGGGGTTACTCATTTTTATCACAACAATCTACCCAGTTATCTACATATGTTGTCTTGTTTTTACAATAATATTTAGCCAAAATAATAAAAATGCAATAATAATTAGTTTAATACCATTAGCTATAGTTTTATTAATAGGGTTAGTCTTTATTATATAACTTTGGTATGAATTTATAAACGTAATTGAGAGGAGAATAACAGAATGACAAATGATTACACAGAGGCATTAGCCCAAATAGACGAATCAATGAAAATATTTTTCAGCCTGTTTGACAACAGGACAAAAGTTCCAGATTTAGAGCCTATTTATGACCTTTTTATTCCAGAAGGCAGAATTATGAAGTGCGTAAGTACGGAGCCTGAGGTATATTCTGTTAATGAATTTGCCGAATCACGGAGGGAAATTCTGTCGGGTGGACAACTTAGGGATTTCTATGAAGAAGAGCTTTTCAGTAAGACCGATATTTTCGGCAATATAGCTCAACGTATAAGTATTTATAGGAAAGAAGGGAATATGTCGGGGACGCATTTTTCGGCATATGGAATTAAGACGATACAATTTGTCAATACAGCGGGAAGTTATAAAATAATTTCAGCTATTTGGGACGATGAGCGGGAAGGCTTTGAACTGGATGAGGAAATGAAAAAACATGGGTTTGTATAATACTTTTATTCCTTAGCATATTACGCAGTCCGCCGATAAAAATCTATAAATTAGACTTTTACGGCGGACTTGAAGGGACATTTTTTAAATGCGGCGATATTATTATTGCTCCTTAGTATTATCAACTAACCTTTCCCGAATCTCCCGATTGAGCTTATCGCGCCAGTTTTCTGTGTATGTTTCGGTACTGCGCATAAGTTCTTCGCAAAATGAGGCAACATCTTCACCAGTGATTTCTAAAACTGTTTTTCCGCTTGCCGCTCCTGATTCAAACAATTCGATTAAGTCATAGTGAAGCTTCATCATATCGTAACCGCTTCCTGCAGCGAACATCCACATATGACCTTGGATTTTTTTGAAAACGAATTGATAATCCTTTGGCAGTGCATCCACCCTTGACATCTGCTCTTTGTATTCGCGTTTACTTTCAATCATTTTTTTTATGTTAAGATAATCATCAAAAAAATTAGACATTTTATTG
>CAYLSP010000262.1:0-2765 GCA_964385935.1 uncultured Defluviitaleaceae bacterium | reverse complement strand
GTTTCAGTCGTCGGCTGAGACTGAGTGCCGTCACTTGTGCAGGAAAAAGAGGACAACGCTATAAAACCCGCCAAGAACATACCGATAAATTTTTTCATCTTAAACACCTCTTTTATTCAAACGTAATATAATCCATTGTCATCATTAAAAAATTGTCGTATGTATCGCCTGTTCCTTCATCAGTATAAGGATATTCATCTTTGTAAGGAGTGAGATAAACTGAAACACCAGCGTAATCCTCCATAAGCTGTTTAAGCACATCAACGTCAATACCTTCTTTCGGAACCTCGCCATTAATCCATTTAATTGCGTATTCAGCTCCTACAGCAGTGTACATATAGTTGTCAGAAACCGGCCATGTGGAAACCCTTCCAAGCATACCTTTTACAGCTAAAACAGCCTTTGTTTGGGCAATAATATCTTTATTGCGTTTGATTGGATAATAAAGCTCCCCGTATCTAATGTCAACAACCTCCACAAATCCGTGATAAGGGGACGGACAGCAGGGACTAGGATAAATTGCGCCTGCATCAAGCACTGCTTTAATAATAGCACTTTGAATAGTGCAGTCTCTTGAAAAAAATGCCGTGTCTTTGCCATATTCCTCAACTAATCGTGATATGTCTTCCATAGCAAACTGCTGTGCGCCCGCTAAACCAATATCACTTGCCGGGTCAGGATGCCATGCAATTTCATATTTAATGCCAAGTTTTTCACATTCCTGTGGAATCAGTGTGTCCCATATTGATTGATATATTGTTAAGTTCATATGTCTAGGGAAACAACATTGAACAAAGGTTTTTGCACCCAGATTCTGAGCCTGCTTTACCATTTCCGAAATCATTCCACTGAAATCTCTAACTAAACTTAGGTTTGCGGTTTGAGTTATATCCTTCGCTCTACTGCCCCATTTCGCACTAATTTCAGGCTCACAAAAAACCTCGAAGATATCGTCTCTTGTTTCTCTCAATTTATTAAATGCTCTTGTTGTTCCAATAACCGCCGGATTGACAATAATCGCTTTTATTTCAGGGTTCTTCCCAAGTTCCTCAACTATATTTATCATCTCCTCCTGCTCTTCCATAAAATTACCAGGCCATGATACGTGAATAACTTTATCCTCGCCGTATTTTTTAATAACCGGCATAGCAGTATTCCATGCTTCACCTTCGCCTTGCGGAAGAGTTATAATAGCTATTTTGCCTTCAAATGACTCTGGGATATCCGAATCAGGTGTTTTTGCAGCGATTTCAGAAGGAGGGGCAGTTTCACTAGTTGTTTGTGCTTGTGTTTGAGATGGGGTCTTGGTTTCAGTTGGTATTTGAGAGGTAACTTCACTTGTGCAGGAATTAAGGGTCAACATTAAGCAAGTTATTACGGCGGCAATTAAATACATCACCATTTTTGCCGCCGTAACCCCTTTTAAAGGGGTGGCAACTAAAAGTAGTGTGCTACTTTTAGTTGCCGGGGTTATAGTCAAAGTTATACTTATAATTTTCTTCATTTTGACACTTCCTTTTCATAGGGTTTTGGCTGAAAACGCCATAATTTCCTTTACTTTTATACAATTTCAATTATAATGTAAATAACATACAAAGTCTAGGAGGCAGTACAATGGTAAGAACGAGATACGCGCCGAGCCCCACGGGATATATGCACGCCGGAAATTTAAGAACCGCGCTTTATGAATATTTAATTGCTAAATCAAAGGGCGGAAAGTTTATTTTAAGAATTGAGGACACGGACCAACAGAGACTTGTTGAAGGATCGGTTGACGTTATTTATAAAACTCTTAAACTGGCAGGAATACAGCATGATGAAGGCCCGGACATTGGCGGAGATTATGGCCCATATATACAGAGTGAGCGGAAAAGCAATTATTTAGACTACGCAAAGATACTGATTGAGAAGGGCGCAGCCTATTATTGCTTTTGTGATAAAGAAAGGCTGGATTCTTTAAAATCAGAAGGTTTTGAATCAAAATATGACAGGCATTGTCTTAATTTATCTAAAGAAGAGATAGCTAAAAACCTTAAAAGAGGTTTACCATATGTAGTCAGACAGTTAATTCCAGAGGGTAAAACCACGTTTATTGATGAGGTTTATGGCGAAATAACTGTTAATAATAAAGAAATAGAAGACCAGATTTTGATTAAGTCAGACGGACTTCCCACATACAATTTTGCTAATGTAGTGGACGACCATTTAATGGACATAACCCATGTTGTCAGAGGTTCTGAATATTTGTCCTCAACGCCTAAATATAATATTTTGTATAATGCCTTTGAATGGGAAGTCCCAAAATACGTTCATCTGCCCCTTGTTTTAAATGACAAAGGCGAAAAAATCTCGAAAAGAAAAGGCGACGCAACTTTTGAGGATTTATTAAATCAAGGCTTTTTGCCTGAGGCTATTGTCAATTATACAGCACTTCTTGGTTGGAGCCCGCCGGATAACAGGGAATTCTTCACCCTTTCAGAACTTTGCGAAGTTTTTGATGAAAAGAATATTTCAAAATCCCCTTCCGCTTTTGACACTGTTAAATTAACATGGATGAACAGCGAATATATAAAAAAGATGGATTTTGATGTATATTGTGAAAAGGTTATTCCGCTTATAAAAGAATGTGTCACAAAATCTAAAATTTCTTATGAGCGTCTTGCGAAAATGACACAGGAAAGAGTGGATTTTATAAAAGATGCGCCGGGGCTTCTGGATTTTATTGACGAACTTCCCGATTATGACACTGAAATATATGTTCATAA
>CAYLSP010000261.1:0-2767 GCA_964385935.1 uncultured Defluviitaleaceae bacterium | reverse complement strand
AGGTAGGGACGGGGTATCGTCTTTGTTAGTAAATTTTTTTACCACTGTGCCGGGATATTTTGTTTCGTTTTTTGCGGAGCTTTGCGGGGTTGATGAAGAAGTTCTTTTGAATGATCCAAGCATCGGGCTTGATGGATTTGTAGAGATTTTGGACGCTTTTATTGAGGTGAACAGGCTGGGGGAGTTCGCGGCGGGGGCAAAAGGGCTGGGGGAAAAACTGAGGGCTCTCGTGAAATAGAGGACGGTTATTGGCTACAGCGTCTCATTGCGTCTTGTCTAACTATGGGGATATCTAAGAAGGAACTACTTTCTGAGTATTATTTTGACGAAATTGGGGAGATAATTCACGAATACAATGAGCTTCACAGATATGGTAGGCAGGAAACTCATGAGGTTTCGTGTGAAGATTTTTTTGGGTTTTAAGCGGGGGTGATTTTGTGGACATTGAAGAGCTTGTAATAAAAATCAGGGCTACGGCTGAGGGTGTTAAACAGGGTGTAGATTTGGCTAAAAAGCAGCTTAAAGAGCTTGAAGACGCTCAGGACAAACTCAGTGATGATCTTAGTTTAATAGATTTGGAAAAGGCTAAGGCGGCGAATAAGGAATTAATTGAAGGCATAAAGGCTCGGTATAAAGAGGAGATTGAGGCGGCTAAAGAGGCGGCTGATGCAGAAATAGCTATTTATGAGGGGCGCATCAGGGATATTGATGCGCTTTTAAAGCAGGAAAGCAGGAAGGATTTGGACAACAGCCAGCTTGATAAAATCAGGCGGCTTAATGAACAGCTTTTGTTTGAGACTGATGATTCTAATAAATATGAGCTTCAAAAGGAGATAGCCAATCTCCAGGCAGAATTTGAAAAGCGGAAGCGGCGAGAGAGTCTTGAAGATGAAAAGGCTCTGCTTAAAGACGAGATTTTGGCAGTTAAGGATAATTTGGCTGAGAAGCAAAAGGCGCTTATTGAGGCGAGAGATGAAGAGATTCGCTTGCAAAATCAGGCTTTTGATATTTATGTGGCCATTGTTAAGGAACGTAAGGAGACTGACATAAAGGCGGCTAATGAAAAACGGGCTTTGATGGAAGCTAACACGAATGAGATTTTGACTGATTTGGCGGGGCACTTAGGGGATTTTTCTATTTTGGGGCAACAGGCAGGAGAAGCATTTGCGGAAGCTTATCGAATGGTTATTATGGATTTAATGGCGGAGCTTGAAGAATTTTCGGGAAGTTCCGGGGTTTCAGCGCATGGAGGCAATTCCGGTGGTACAAATAACATTAATGTGCAAAACAATTTTTCTATGCCTGTGGCTACGCCGTCGAAAGTGGCGGCGGCTACGAAAAATTCGCTGGAAATGGCCACTAGATATGGTTATTAAGAGGTGGTTAGTATGCAACAACTAAAATTTATTAATTCCCGCGGGGCTGAGGTTGATTTCGATTTAGGCGCGCCTTATATTTTCTGGAAGGTTGAGGGTCTTGAGTTTCCGGGGGTTGAGACGGTGGCTAGTCAGGCAGCCGGTCAAAACGGTTATACCCTCCATGAAATCCTTTTAGAACCCAGAACGGTTCGGATTTTTGGGCATGTTCATGGGCGGGGGAATGATGGAGTTAAGGCAATGTATGAGGCAAGGAAAAAATTGAATGCGGTTTGTAACCCGCTTTTTGGAGTTGGAAAACTTGTCTATCAAAATGATTTTGGTACTTGGTGGATTCCGGCTTTTTGCGGTTCTGAGGCTTATACGGTTAAGATTAAGGAGATTTCAACGATTGTCATGAACTTTGAATGTCCTTCCCCCTTCTGGCTATCTGACGAAGCTACAGAAATTGCCTTGGCGTATGTTGAGGGTGGATTGGAATTCCCACTGAAAACACCGGGCTTTTTCGGGAGTTTGGGTTATCGGGCTGTTATTGATAATGACGGTGACGCGGATATTCCTTTGGAAATTACTTTGGGCGGCGGTTCGGTTAACCCAACGATTACGAATAAGACCACAGGGGAATACATCTGCGTGGAGCGAGAGCTTTTGAAGGATGACAAGCTTTATATTAACACAGACCCGGAAAAGCTTGAAGTTTCGCTGATTCGGGTTGATCCTGAAACGAATCAGGAGGTTAAAACAAACGCTTATGGACACTTATCCGTTGGAAGTAGTTTGCTGAGGATTCCAGCCGGAGTCAATGACCTCATTTTCCATACGGATGACGAAAATAAGCGGGTAAAGATTCGGATTCGCTATTATAAGCGTTATGTGGGGGTTTAGTATGGCAGATAAAAATATTTGTGAAATCAGGGTTTATGACCCGGATTTTAACTGGTTGAACGCCACGTTTCAAGCCGAATCGGTGCAGTTGGAAAGAGAACTTTACGGTGTTGGGAAGTTTGAGATTCATATCCATCCCGATAAAGTCGGGGCTATGGATTTATGCAAGCGGGACAACATTATCGTCATTAACGGTGACGGAAGAAAGGCCGGTATTATCAGGGATTTTTACATACAGGAAGCCCGGAACGGCGCGGAATTGGTGATTTTCGGTGAGACAGGGCAAGGGCTTTGCAAGCAGAGAATTACCGTGCCGCCGACGCAGGCGCAGGACGCGAACGCTCTTGGTTGGGATAAAATTTTAGGTAAATCGGAGACGGTTATAAAGCATTACGCCGCTAGGAATTTGGCAAGTGCCTATGACACGAAAAGGAATTTCCCAAGGCTTCTTATTAAGCCGGATTTAGGCAGGGGCTTTGAATTTCCGTGGAAAAGCCGTTATGTAC
>CAYLSP010000260.1:0-2768 GCA_964385935.1 uncultured Defluviitaleaceae bacterium | reverse complement strand
ATTGCTTCTGGAAGAAGAATTAACGGATGATGACATTGCGATTCCAGAAACACACAATCCTAAGGAACCCTTAAAGTCTGAGGAAAGAGAACAGCTCATTTCTTCTTTAATCGAATATATAGCCGAACATATGAAGTCTTATGACATAAAAATTCAGAAAATAAAACGGCAGTTAGTGCTAAAATCTATTTTATGTAGCTATGACGGCAAAGAACTCAGGGACTATTTTGAACATTCCTTTTTTGAATCCTCCCCTGTTCAAAAAGCCTTTATAACTCATAATTTAAATAAAATCTATTCGGCATATGGGTTTATTGATGATGATTCAGAGCATGTTCATGAACACGGTTCAGGCTGCGACTGCGGTCACCACCATGACCACGAACCCGACTGTGACCTATAAAAATGAAAGGTTGTGATTGTATGATAGAATCCAGAAAAGAAATAGAAAAATTATACCCCTATGTTCCGGGGCGTCCCATTGATCAGGTCAAGAAGGACTTGGGTCTAACCGAGGTTATTAAGCTTGCTTCAAACGAAAATCCCTTAGGTTGTAGCGAAAAAGCCAGAAAAGCCATTATGGATGCTTTTTCAGACCTTATGCTCTATCCAGACGGAAGCTTTTCTGCCCTCAGGACCTTATTGGGAAAAAAATATGATGTTTCTGAGAACATGTTCATTTTTGGCGCGGGAGCAGATGAAATAATAGGTTTTATCGGGAAAACCTTTATTAGTCACGGCGATGAAGCCGTTACGGCAGAAGTGACTTTTTCACAATACGCCGCTTCTGTTGAAAGTATGGGCGGAAAAATGGTTTATGCCCCTATGAAAAACCTGTGTTATGACTTGGAGGCAATAGCTGAAAAAATCACAGACAAAACCAAAATCGTCTTTTTAACAAACCCAAATAACCCCACAGGTTCGGCATTTACAGCCTTGGAGCAGGAGAATTTAATTAAGAAAATACCGAAAAACATACTTATCGTTATTGACGAAGCATATGCCGAATTCTGTAATCTTGAAGGCTTCATGGATTCTGTCCGTCTGCCCTTAGAATATGAAAATGTAATGGTTTTAAGAACTTTTTCAAAGGCCTACGGACTTGCTTCCCTCAGAATTGGCTACGGCATAGCAAGACCCGAAATTATTACACAATTTGAGAAAATTCGCCCGCCGTTTAACGTATCTACAGCGGCTCAAAACGCTGCCTGTGCGGCTTTATCTGACGAGGAATTTTTAGATTATTCAGTTAAATCCAACAGGGAGGCTCTTGAATATTCCTTCAAAAAGCTTGACGAAATGGGGCTTAGTTACGTCCCCTCTTATACAAATTTTGTCCTCATAAATGTAGGGCGAGATTCTATGGAAGTCTTTCAGAAGCTTATGGAAAAGGGGTATATTATAAGACCTGGAAAACCTTTGGGAATAGAGGGTCATATCAGGGTTACAATAGGAACAATACCTCAAATGGAAGGCTTTTTCAAGGCATTAGATGAAATCCTTAATTAAATTGGGGTGGTGAGATGTTTTTAAAATGGGCACTGGGTGTGGTGAACGCCATAAGCCTTATTATAATTATTCTATATACCGCCATCTGTGCGCCTACGTTCTCCATGAGCTTTTATGAGTATGAGTTTGAAAAAAATGGGACGTATGCCGTTGTGGATATGGAAAAGCAAGACCTTTTAGACGTTACGGCTCATATGCTAAAATATATGCAGGGCAGTGAAAAGGAACTGAATATCGAGACCACGGTTTCAGGCCAGACAAGGCTCTTTTTCTCCGAAATTGAGGTGTTGCATATGGCTGATGTTCTAAATCTTTTTAATGCTGGCAGAACCCTGTTTTTTGTCTCTGTAGCCCTGTTCTTTATTAGCTTTATTAGTTTGTTGCTACTTAAAGGTTCAGTGAAGGCTATAGGGAAATGTTACTTTTTCGCGCCTTTGGGGACTATTGGAGTCTTTCTGATTATAGGGCTTCTTTTCGTAATTGACTTCAATGCAGCATTTACAAAATTTCATTAAATATTTTTTACAAACGACCTATGGATATTGAATCCACAAGTTGATCTTCTTGTTAACATTGTGCCTACACAATTTTTTATGGACATAGCTGCTCTTTGCCTTATGATTTTTATTGGAGGGCTGACGCTAATGTGCCTTGCCGGTCTTTATATAATAAAAAGTCTAAAAAAAGCCGCTAAAATCGTATCCGAATTTTAAGGGAGGTAAGAGCCTTTGAGTATATTATCTATTGTTTTAAACGTTTTTCTGATAATATTGATGGTACTCGGGGCTCTGCTTGCCTTTTTATTGCTTATTACCGCAATTCTGCTGTTCTGCCCGTTAAAACATAAAATAGAAGCCTCATATTCGGATAAATTAGTACTTTCGGCCCGTGTTATCTGGCTTTTTTCTATTGTCAAAATTTATTATGACTATAATGAAGAGGGAAAGTTCAAATTCACTGTTTTCGGAAGAGTTTTGATAGGAGAAGGTCGAAAGGTTCGCAAAAAGCGCCGAAATGCCAAAAAAGAAACAGTAAAAGAAGAACGAAAAAAGCAGGTTGCAAGCAAGGATTTGAAAAAAATCTCCACTCCTGAAAACAGAGCGGAGAATAAGGAAAAAAATGAAAGAGTAAAAAGGAATAGCAAGATTAAGGGATTTATTGAAGACATAAAACACAAGTTCACAAAAATAAAAGAGATGCCAAAAGAAATAAATGATATTATAAATCATCCTGACAAAGATATTATAATAAAGGCAAGC
>CAYLSP010000259.1:0-2771 GCA_964385935.1 uncultured Defluviitaleaceae bacterium | reverse complement strand
AGAGTGGTTAGCCATAACATACCCATTCGTCCGGGGCGGAATTTGGCCATTATTTGCGAATCCGCTGCAGTAAACCACAGGCAGAAAAAAATGGGCTATAACGCGGCACAGGCTCTCAGCGACAGAATATCGGACGCACGGAAAAAATAGGAGGTATTATGTTAAGTTTGGGCGTTGATTTGGGTGGAACGAAGATAGCCTGCGGAATCATTAATGAAACAGGCCAGCTTATTCAAAAAAAGAGCATTGAGACTTTGAGCGGACGCGGCCATGAAGCCGTTTTTAAAGACATTGCCGAACTATGCCAAAACTTAATAAAAGAAAACGGTTATACAATTCAGGATTTTTCTTCAATAGGAATCGGGCTTCCAGGAGTTGTTAATCCTGAGAAAAAGGAATTGATTTTTGCTGCTAACCTTAATTTCAGGGATTTGAATATTGAATCTGAAATTAAAAAGCACATAGACTTACCTATTTTTATTGAAAACGACGCTAACTGCGCCGCTTTTGGAGAATACTTTGCCGGAGCTTCCAAAAATTTTGAAAATTCTGTTACAATAACCCTTGGAACCGGGGTTGGCTGCGGGATTATAATTAACAAAAAAATTTATTCAGGCGGTTTTTTCGGAGCGGGAGAAATCGGACATCATGTTATTATAGTAGGCGGTGAGCAGTGCAACTGCGGGCGAAAGGGCTGTTTTGAGACATACGCTTCCGCAACTGCCCTTATCCGAGAAACAAAAGAAGCGGCTAAAAAATGCAAAGAAAGCCTCATTTGGCATATCTGCGGCGGTGATATAGAAAAAATTACTGCAAAAACCTGTTTTGACGCAAAGGACATGGGAGATGAAACTGCTTCAAAAGTAATTGATAATTATCTTTTCTATTTAACTGAGGGACTGCTTAATATAACCCATATACTCCAGCCAGAGATAATTGTGTTAGGCGGAGGAATTGCCGCTCAGGGTGAAAAAATTTTAACGCCCATTAGAAAAATGATGACAAAACATATCTATAGCGGTATTTTAGAAACGAAAATCGTCTCGGCCGAGCTTGGAAATGACGCTGGAATCGTTGGTGCTGCAATGCTGTATGCTCAACAGTGAGCTATCTGCTTTCCCGCATAAATTATTGTATTTTAGAATAAAATTTTACAAATGAAAATATGGGGCGATTTCTTGTATAAACATAAACAGGAATTAATTGATATATGTACCGACAAAAATGTTTTGTTAAATGAGCCGATGAAAAACCATACCTATTATAAGATTGGCGGGGCGGCGGATTTTTTTGTAACTCCCGAAAATGCCACTATGCTTTTAAGTTGCGTTAATTATTGTAAAACCGCTGGGCTTGATTATTTTGTTTTGGGAAAAGGCAGTAATTTGCTTATTAGCGATAAGGGCTTTCGCGGGGTAATTATTTCAACGGCAAGGCTCACTGACATTGAAGTTAAGGGTGAAACCGTAACAGCCTATTCGGGCGCGCAATTATCGACTGTGGCGAACGCATGTCTTAATAATAATCTAACAGGCTTTGAGTTCGCTCACGGAATTCCAGGAAGTGTCGGTGGGGCAGTCTTTATGAACGCCGGAGCGTATGGTGAAGAAATAAAAGATGTCTTTACAAGTGCTGTTTGCCTTATTGACGGAGAAATAAAGACCCTTTCAAATGTTGAAATGAATTTTTCCTACAGAAAATCCGTATTATCAGAAAATAACGGCGTAGTTTTATCGGCTGAATTTTCGTTAAAGACAGGCGATTATAAAGCTATTAAAGAAAAAATGGAGAGTTTAACAAAACAGCGAAAAGAAAAACAACCTTTGGAATTGCCCTCATGTGGAAGCGTATTTAAACGCCCTGTAGGGTACTTTGCCGGGAAACTTATTGAAGATACAGGCCTCAAAGGATATACAATAGGCGGCGCAAAAGTTTCTGAAAAACATTGCGGCTTTATTGTAAATACCGGGGATGCAAAAGCAGAAGATGTTTTGAACCTTATTGAATATATTAAAAAATCGGTCTTGGAAAAAACCGGGGTTTTGTTAACCGAAGAAGTTAGAATAATCGGAGAATAACCGAGGATTAAAATTGGAGGCAAGCTATGAAATTTGTCATTATAACAGGAATGTCCGGCGCGGGGAAAAGTCTTGCCTTAAAATATTTTGAGGACATAGGTTTTTTCTGTGTGGACAACCTTCCCCCAACTCTAATAAGCAAATTTGCAGAAATTTGTTTTAAGGATGAAAGCGGCATTGACCATATTGCAGTGGGAGTTGATATACGGGGAGGAAAACTTTTTGACGAAATAATTCCTGTACTTGCTGAATTGAAAGAAAAAGGTTATAATTATGACGTTGTGTTTTTAGATGCCGACAATTCCGCCTTGTTAAAAAGATATAAGGAGACAAGGAGAAGCCATCCCCTATCAAAAGACGACACAATGGCCGGTATTTTGGAAGAAAGAGAATTTCTTGCAGAAATAAAAAAATTAACAACACATATTATCGACACCACACATTTCAGCACTCGTGATTTAAGAGAAACAATCGTCGGCATGTATGTTGAAGAGCATGATTTTGACAGCCTTATTATAACAGTAATGTCTTTTGGCTTTAAATATGGTATCCCGCCGGATTCGGATTTGGTTTTTGACGTAAGATTCATACCTAATCCATTTTACATACCGGAACTTAAATATAAAACCGGGAATGATGAAGCCGTTAAGGACTATGTTATGAATCAGGAATTGACTGAGGAATTCACAAAGA
>CAYLSP010000258.1:0-2773 GCA_964385935.1 uncultured Defluviitaleaceae bacterium | reverse complement strand
TATTAGGTCTTATTTTCTCCATACTTACTCAATTTACCGGCTTAGGATTTGGAACGGATACAAGCGGTGCGTTCCAAACACCTAAATTAACAAGCGATGAATACATGGGTAAAGATTTTGGGGAGAAAGTTCTTTTTGGAGTTGTTAATTGGGCGTTCCATTTGATAAGCGATATGGCTGGTTCTTTTTTGAAATTAAAAACAAAGACATTCGTTCAATATTTGATTTGCAAAAAGCAGCAGCTAAAAACTTCTTGCCTTTTAATAACCGGACAATTGCACGAATGATAACAATTTCTTCAGGTACATTTATGGTAATTGAAACATCAAAGTGCCGCTATTGCAGCAGCAGTAAAAAACAAAGGGATTAAAAATTCTGGTTTTGCAAAGGATTTTCTCTTGAGCATCAATTATGTTGGAATAGGCAGATTTGCTTTTGCGTGTGTTGCAGATTCAAAATATATCGCTGACGATTTCAAGAAAGCCTATAAAGAATTTATTGCTAACCACAAAAAGAAGCAATTTGAGGAAGCTGTTAATATCCCTGGTCTGGGATGTTTAATTCTGAATGATGTGCAAGCCTGAGTGCTATTTACTTTGAAGCTTCAAAAGATTTTATTAATATAAGCCATGCTAAAAGCGATAAGATAATAGATGCAAAGACGGTATGGAAAGATGAATGGGAAAAAGCTACGCTTAGTGGATTAGGCATAGAAAACGATGATTATTTTATTAGCGATGAAAAATTGCTTGGGGACTTCCTGTTGAAGGAGTTAGCAAGTTGTCAAAATGCAAATTGGCTATACTTAATAGCTGTGAAGTTGTTGCTGTTCTCACCTTATTATCCTCTAAACATTGATAAGGATAAAGATTTCAAGGGATTAAAGGCAGGAACTACATTTGAAAAGGAAGTATTCTGTCGTTTGCAGAATGTAATAGACCAAAAAGAATTAGAATTGCTCACAAAAGCATATCGCAGAAACATCGGCATCTTAACAAATAATACGCAAAAAACAGTCACAGGCATTGCTGTCGCCGCAGCTACAACAATTGCAACAGGCGGTTTGGAGCATTTGCCCCACAAATTGCAGTTTTAATTGCCGGTGGGTCTGTTGCCGGTCTGTCGGGAGCGGCTTTAACCAGCGCAAGTTTAGCATTTGTAGGCGGTGGCTCTTTGGCGGTTGGTGGTCTGGGGATGGCCGGAGGTACGGCGATTATCACAGGCGGTGGAACGTTGCTTGGAATAGCAAGCTCCGGAGCTGTTTCCTTATCATCAGCTATGATACTTTCCTCGAAAGGATATGTCTTGAATGAGTGTGCAAAGTATAGGAGATAGCGCTGTATAAACTACAATAGTGGAACAGGATTATATGAGAAATATTTGTTCAAAGAATGTTCTGTGAGGTGAACACAAATGCCATTCACAATAATACATGGCGATATAACCAAAATAAAAGCATGCTATCGTCAACGCAGCAAATTCATCGTTGCTCGGTGGCGGTGGTGTTGACGGTGCTATACACCGTGCCGCCGGGTCTGAACTCCTTGCAGAGTGCCGTACTTTTGGCGGTTGCCAAACAGGACAAGCTAAGATCACAAAGGGGTATAATCTCCCGGCAAAATATCATTCACACTGTCGGTCCCATTTGACAGGGCGGCGGCCATGACGAGGAAAAACTGCTTGTTAGCTGTTATGAATCAGCTCTTGCCTTGGCTAAGGAGTATAAGTTGAAAATCATTGCTTTTCCGCTTATTTCAGCCGGTGCTTATGGGTATCCAAAAGATACGGCTTTGCGGATTGCTACAAAAGCCATCAGCGATTTTCTCATGCAAAATGATATGGCCGTTACCCTTGTAGTATTTGATAAGACATCCTTTGCTTTATCGGAAAAACTATTCTCCGACATTAAGCAGTTTATTGATGATAACTACATAGACGAGGATGCTATATACCGGCGCGATATTCATCATGAGATGAAGTCGATTATCCGCAACTACGATATTTGCTTTGAAGAAGCTATTGCCGAGCTATCCTTACCCGCACCGCAAGCGATGAAAGCGGAAAGAAAACTTGCCGATGTTTTGGGCGAGCTTGAAGAAACTTTTTCACAGATGCTACTCCGCTTGATCGATGAAAAGAGCAAACGTGATGCAGAAATCTACAAGCGGGCAAACGTAGACCGCCGCTTGTTTTCAAAAATCCGCAGTGATAAGAATTACAAGCCCAGCAAGCCTACGGTTATTGCGTTCGCCATAGCTTTGGAACTTAGTCTGGATGAAACAAAAGACCTGCTCCTCCGTGCCGGATTTGCTTTGTCACGCAGCAGTAAGAGCGATGTTATTATCGAATACTTTATGGAACGCGGGATATATAATATCTTTGATATCAATGAAGCCCTATTTGCTTTTGAAGAGCCTCTTTTGGGGGTGTAATAATGTATACCTGTAATGATCCGGTCTGTGACCCTGTTTGCGATTTTTGTTGGTTTTGCCATCACGGAGAATATGGTATCCCCGAATATTGCACAATAGGCAATTATGATGATTTTTGCGATGGTCTTGGATATTGCGATGAATTTAAGTGTCGCTTGTCATGCGACCTTATGTTCTTACCAAAATGGTATCCTCTAATCATACTAAATAATTTGGAGGATACCATCATGAAAAATGATTTAACAGAGCTTGTTTTTATTCTTGACCGTAGCGGCTCTATGGGTGGGTTAGAGAGCGATACAATCGGCGGATACAATTCACTTTTGCAAAAGCAAAAAGCA
>CAYLSP010000257.1:0-2779 GCA_964385935.1 uncultured Defluviitaleaceae bacterium | reverse complement strand
TGGATAGCGATTTGAATTCGTTTATAATAGATGGCAGAACTTATATTCCCATAAGATTTGCCGCAGAAGGCTTAGGATATAAAGTAGAATGGGATGAACAAACGAACAGGATATTCATCACAAAATAAAATACTTATAATACGAAACGTGCGCTTGGTTAGCGCACGTTTCGTATTATAATACTAATCTTCGTAATCTTTTATTTCAAAGCCGTCTATTGTATAGTTGTGAACTGAGCCCTTAAATATGTAGCTAAGCGCCCCGTTTTTATTAAGTATTCTTATTATCCCTTTCAGAGATTCACCACCGTATACACTATCAACCCCCATCTGGATATGATAATCTGTATCAAACTCTAAATCATATAACACTAATGGGTCGATGATTTTATTCTCTCCACGAATTGGCTCAAAGTATGCATTTGACTCGTATATTTTGTCTCCCGTCCGCATAGGAGGATGAACTAGCTCAACAGATTCGTCCATCGTGTTCATACTAAAGAAAAACCGATAGTCATCTTCCAAAACAGGTTCATAACTTACCGAAAGGGTTGGTTTTCCGTTATTGTCAAATATTGGCTTTATAAGAAATGGTTTCATCTGGGCACTTTGAGCATAATTTAAATCCAAATTTCTTTCGTTTATTGCAATAAGCGGCTGTACATTTAAATCTGTAGTTCTGACAGCATATCCAGCAGAGCCCGTTCCGGCAAATTCAAATACTCCATCATAATTTTTCTTAATTGAAGCAAAATAGGTGTCTTTAACTGCCCCATCTATTATGGATAATTGACATTCCCAAGTGCCTATTGGAAGACCTGATAAATCAAATTTGCCTTCGATAAAAAATCCGTCGGCAAAAGGCTCTTTCTTGTTGCGTTCAGAGACATAGGCACTGATTTTTCTATTGCCTTGCTCCTCATTAAACAGCAATGTATCCCCTTCAAAATCAAAGGGCAGAAGATCAGGAGATATGTTTTGCATAAACCATGTTCTTTCAAATCTAGCACTTTCGGGTGTAACTCTTTTTAATATTGATACAGGGTCGTTCACATAGTCCGTGTTTTCTGGTATTGGTTCTTTTTCCTCAATGACTTTAATCTCTGTCTCTTCAATTTCAACAGGAATTTCAATTTCAACATTTTCGCTAGGAGGAAGCAAAGCAATAGCTCCGTAGATAAATGCGCACGCAACCCACCGTTTTGACGCAATGCCATAATTGAATAAAACTGAGTCAGTCAAGCCATATTTTTTAGCAACTTCCATATAACCGTTGGGGTATCCACCAAGCTTTTCAGCCTCATCGCCATATCCCCATGCAGCAACCAGCATCTTAACTACCTGCTCATTTGTTACGGGATTTTCTGGGCGAAATGTTCCATCATCAAACCCATTAATCGCCTTGTATTCAAATGCTGTGTTAATATACCCTGCCGCCCAATGAGTGCTCGGTACATCAGAAAAATATTCTTTTTCAATCATTTCGGCTGATTCGGCAAGTTTATCTACGCCTATAGCATGACAGAGAATTGTCGCAAATTCTGCCCTTGTCAACTCTTCGTCAGGGCGAAGGTCACCGTTTTGATCCCCCACAATGATTCCATTATCTTTTAATGCTTGTATCTCATAATTTTTATAATCTATTGTCGTTTCATATGCAAATGCGATTGTGCCCTGTAGCAATGCTGCTACTAAAATTAATACAAGTATCTTTTTAAACATATGTTTATCCCCCTTTATAGCAGTTTTTCTCACTACTGTTCCAAAAATTTAAAATCTAACCTTCTAAGTTGTTTATTTGCTGAAATCACCTCAATTCTTACAGAATCACCAATTGAAAAGGTTCTTGACTTATACACTCCTTTCAAAATTAATTTTTTCTCGTCAAAAATATAATTATCGTCAGTTAATGTATCTATTGACACCATGCCCTCTACAGTGTTTGGAAGTTCAACATAAATTCCCCAACTTGTTATCCCTGAAATGATTCCGTCAAACTCGCCGCCGACCTTATCCTCCATAAACTCAATTTTCTTCAAGTTTATAACGTCTCGTTCAAGCTCTTCAGCGCGCCTTTCGTATTTTGAGCATTTAAGAGTTATTTCAGGCAGAATCTTTTTAAAATGTTCAATTTTTTCATCAGTAAGTTTTCCTGTTAGGTTGTATTTTATAATGCGGTGGATTTGTAAATCCGGATATCGTCTTATAGGCGACGTGAAATGGCTATAAAACTTTGCGGCAAGACCAAAGTGTCCAAGGCAATCTGGCGTATATCTAGCCTGCTTAAAGCTTCTTAAAACCGCCCTTGAAATAATAGGAGCAACGGCAGAGCCTTCAATTGATAATAACAGAGACTGTAAAGATTTCGGATGATTTTTGCCCTTAATGTTATAACCAAGCTCCGCAACAAAGGAAGACAGGTTTTGTAGTTTCTCCTCGTCCGGCGGTTCATGAGTTCTGTAGACAAAGGGCAAATTAAGCCAGAAATATTCCTCCGCAACCGTTTCATTTGCAATGAGCATGAACTCCTCAATAAGATCCGTTGCGTCATTTCTCAGATAGGGAATTATATCTAAAGCCCGCCCTTTTTCGTCAAGCTTTATTTTACACTCGGGGAAGGAGAACTCAATTGCACCCCTTTTAATCCTCTTTTCCTTTAATATTTTTGAAAGCGTAAACATGTTGTCAAACATCTCAATACCGTCCCGGTATCTGTCACGGAGAGGTGAGTTTTTATCTGAAATCATTTCCGCTACGTCGGTATAATTCATTCGCTCATT
>CAYLSP010000256.1:0-2783 GCA_964385935.1 uncultured Defluviitaleaceae bacterium | reverse complement strand
TCGGATTTTGGCGACATTTGGTAAATATAAAATGTATTTGAGGCATCAACAGGAGTGAACACATTACCTTTTTCCGTTTCTGTGCCCGGAACTGAGAAATAAACCTTAATATTTGTTATTTTTTTCTGGCTATGAGTGTTTAAAAAGCTTATATCAAGACTGAATTCTTTTCCTGCCTGGACAATTATAGGGTCTACGGCGTATTTGCTGACGATTATTTTTGGTATGCTCTTCTTTGATTCGTCTTCATCTTCATCCTTTTTAGGATTTGATACGTTCATGCCGACATATTGGCTAAAGGTATCGGTTAACTTTTCATCATCAGTTCCTAGCTGTCCGGTTTCATAGGTTACTGTGAAGGCTATGCTGTAGTTTTTCGATTCGGCAGTATCGTTTGGAGAGAAGGAGAAATTAATCTGTTTTGTAGCTCCGGGGGCAAGTTCGGGAGTAAGAATCGTGTTAGCTGAGGTAGGAACAAAAGCCGTTCCTGAATCGGAGACGATTTTAATATTTTTAGCGGTCTTAACCCCTGTATTTTTAATGGTCAACTGAATGGAGGCTTTTTCTCCAACATTATAGGTTGAAACAGGTGTTGTGACGGAAGATATTTCTATATAGCCCCTGTCTTCGTCATTGTCCTTTTTTGTGCCAGTTATATTTACGTAATAAGAAAACTCGTTTGAACCGGCATTTCCGTCCTTATCCGCATAGACTAATTTATATGCGATTGGATAAGAACCTGTTTTAAGGTCTTTGTGGGACATAAATTCAAAGCTTATATCGCTTGTGGCACCCGGGGCTAAATCGTTAAGAAATAATGTAGAGGAGGTGTTATAGACGGATATTGCTTCTGCATTGATATTTGTAATGACAGCCTGAACGTTTTTAGCCGCTGTTTCGCTTGTGTTTTTTACTTTGGCATAAACCTTAAATGTGTTTCCGGCGTTAAAATTTCCTTCGGTTCTGAAATCGGACAAAACCACAACAGGCTTGCCTTCTTCTTTATTAACTGCAGTGACTTTTACGTTAATTTTTGTTTGTTCATCATATCTTGTATCATCTTTGTTTAAAAAGGTATATTTCAGCTCGATGGGATATGTACCGGATTTCATGTCCTTATCAGCTGTTACCTTTATTTTCACTACCATGGTGTTGGTTGCGGAGGCAGTACATATTTGGCTTTTAGTGTCAGTGCCTTCAACGAACTCAACTATAAAGTTTTCGTTAGGTAAAATCAGCGCTAAAAATTTATAGGCTGTTTCCTTTGAGATGTTTTTGAAAGTAAGTTCAAAAGTTTTGCTTGTGCCTGCGTCCATTGTTACAACGCCGGAGGGACTTGTTAATCTGATATCCGGCTTTCCCGCCGCAGGAGTTGGGGTTGGCTCAGAGGGATCTGCTAAAGCATTCACATTAATGAACTCTTTGATAGATTTTCTAATTCCACCAATTTTGTATTCAACTTTTATGGTTATTATATAAGGACCTGCCTTGTCAGCTTCTACATTAATTACAAAGTCGGCGGTCTCATCAGGTTTAAGGGAATCATAGGTACCTGGTCCTCCAAGACTGCAATAACGCAGACTTGTATTATCGGTGGTTATGGTAATATTGGTTATATCCTCATCTGAATCATTTCTAAGTTTAAACGTTACATAATCACTTTTACCGGCAGTAATGGTTGAGCTGGAATTTTCGGTAATTGTAAGACCGCCGTCTTCGGCAAAGGCCGCCGCCGGAATTCCACCCATACTGATTACAAGGGCAAGTATGGCAATTTTTAAGAATTTAAATGCTTTCATCATTTTTCTCCTCTGCAATAAGGGTATTAATTTCTAAACTTGCAAGATATTGTTTATAATCCTCAGCGGGATCGGATCTTTTATTGTCCTCAATCTTTTCTATTTTTCCGTCTCTCAAATGTATAATTTGATCGGCGTATTTAGCAAGTTCCAGGTTATGGGTTACAATAATGAGGGTTTGCTTGTTCTTTTCAGCAAGCCCTGTTATAAGGCTCATCATTTCGTAAGTAGTTTTTGTGTCCAGATTACCTGTTGGTTCATCGGCAAAGACTATGCTTGGGTCATTAACGAAGGCTCTGGCGATACTGACTCTTTGCTGCTGTCCGCCGCTCATTTCAGAGGGTTTATGCTTCAACCTGTTTTCAAGACCTACGGCCGTTAACATTTCCTTTGCCTTTACATTCCTCTTTTTTTTAGAGACACTGCGCAAAATAAGAGGCAGATTGACATTTTCCATAGCTGTTAGAGTTGGAAGCAAATTATATGACTGGAATACGAAGCCTACATATTTTTGCCGGAAAAGAGCCAACTTTTTTTCAGACATCTTTTCGATATGCTGGCCGTTAAAAATAATCTCGCCTCGCGTTGGCTTTTCAAGACCGGCAATTAAGTTAAGCAATGTAGATTTCCCTGAACCAGACACACCTAAAAGGCAATATATTTTTTCCCGTTTAAATTCAAGGGTTATATCGTGGAGTGCAACGATTCTTTCTTCTCCCATTTTATATGTTTTGTTGACGTTTTTTAAACTAACAATAGATTCCAGAATTATCACCTCCTTTTACACCGCAATATACAAACGTTATTATATACTATATTGTTTCAAGAATATATTAAAAATCTCTTAAATATTAAAGCCAATAATTGCAAAAAATACAAAAAAAGCTATTGACAATCATTTGACTGACAATTGCTTTAAATGCACTTACTTAAATTGTAAATTGGAGACTATTTATTAGGTCCCTTTTTTTTCAAATCTCTAAG
>CAYLSP010000255.1:0-2800 GCA_964385935.1 uncultured Defluviitaleaceae bacterium | reverse complement strand
ATCTAAAACCATCATATTTTCATTGTTGACTTTATCAGTTAAAACTGATTTTAAAGCAACTCTTTTTACTTTTTTATTAACCCTGGTGGAAAAATCTCTTGGCTTTTTAGCAAAAACGATACCGCCGTGAGTCCATTGTGGTGAACGGGTTGAGCCCTGTCTGGCTCTACCGCCGCCTTTTTGTGCAAAAGGTTTTCTTCCACCGCCGCGAACCTCGGCTCTGGTTTTAGCTGAATGTGTTCCTTGTCTCTGGTTAGCAAGGTATTGAACTACTGTCATATGAACGCAATGTTCGTTAACTTCGACACCGAAAATGTTATCGTCGAGTTCAATTGCGCCTGTTTCCACTCCATGCTGGTTAAATAACTTCACTTTCGCCATGATTAATCCTCCTTTCCGAAATTAGTTCACTTTACAAGTGCTTTTAACTACTACGATACCTTCGTTAGCGCCTGGAACCGCGCCTTTTATTAAAATCATATTTTTATCAGCATCAACTTTGACTACTTCAACGTTCTGGATTGTTACAGACTCGTGACCCATGTGTCCGGGAAGGTTTCTTCCTTTTGGAACACGACCGGGGCTTGTTGCAGCCATTAACGCGCCGACGCCTCTGTGATATTTACTACCGTGAGCCATGGGGCCTCTGTGTTGGCCGTGGCGTTTGATGTTACCTTGATAGCCTTTGCCCTTGGAGATACCTGAAATATCAACCTTGTCGCCAGGCACGAAAACGCTTGCTTTAATTTCCTGACCAACTTCCATGGACTCAGCATCGTCAAGCCTGAGCTCTTTAATAACTTTTTTAGGTGAAACTTTAGCTTTTTCAAAATGACCTTTAGCCGGTTTAACAACATTTTTTTCTTTAGCGTCTAAAAAGCCAACCTGAACGGCTGAATAGCCTTCTTTTTCAACAGTTTTTTTCTGTAAGACCACATTTGGTCCGGCTTCAAGAACTGTCACGGGAATAAGATGCCCGTTTTCAGCAAAAATCTGGGTCATACCGATTTTTTTGCATACGATAGCCTTTTTCATTTTATTTCCTCCTATATACTTTGCAGCGGATTGCCCTGGCAATCATTCCAGGAAATATATAGCTTTCTTATTAATATATAATCAGGTTAAGCTACATAATTTTGACGGTAATGTCAACACCTTCAGGCAGATCGAGCTTATAAAGAGCGTCTGTCGTTTTTGACGTTGGCATCAATATGTCGATAAGCCGTTTATGGGTTCTCATTTCAAACTGTTCTCTGGAATCTTTATACTTGTGAACGGCACGGAGAATCGTGATAACTTCCTTTTTAGTAGGAAGCGGAACAGGGCCTGATACTTTTCCGCCTGTTCTTGACACCGTTTCAATGATTTGATTCACTGATTGGTCTATGATTCTGTGATCATAAGCCTTGAGACAAATTCTGATTTTTGAGTTAGCCATAAAAAAAGTCCCTCCTTTTCGTACTTTTGATAGCAATGCAATTTCTGCATTACGTCCTCGTAACGACAAGTGGTACTGTACACTTAGCCGGGTGTGTCGGAATTATTCTTGAACTTTACGTTCTTAGTTAACCTGAAACTACCCGAATATTTGAACAATGGTCTTGTCGTCCGGTTTCTTGAACTGGACTAGCTCCGCGGAAATTCCCTGATAAATCAGGAGGTAACCTCCCGCATCATAGCTAAGTTGCATACGCGTAAATCTACACATACACAACAAGAGCCATTTTATCACATTTATTTTCAAATTGCAAGTTTTATTTAAAAAAAATTTCCAAAAGATTCACGGCCCAAGACCCTAAACACACCACTATTAAACCTTGTTTTTTAGAAAAAGAGACCGCGAATCAATTCTTCGCGGCCTCAACTTTGTTTATTTTATTTTTATTGCTACATTTCCAATTACTTAATTAAGCGTGCAACGTAGCTGACATCTGAAATGTCAATTGTGCCGTTTCCGTTGAAGTCAAAGAACTTATAAGTCTCGTTCCAGCCCGGAGTTGTTGTATCAAAGTAGTACCAGTCAATCATATTTGACAGGTCGATAAGGTCAACAGTGCCGTCAGAGTTTGTATCGCCCGGTAAGCCTGATAACAATGTTGTTGAGCCAACCGCGCCCTTAATTGTCTTATTGCCGTCAGGGTCTTTTACTACAAGAGCGATATCTACCTTAATAATATTTTCACTATTAGCAAGATTCATGTCTTCTTTAGCTGAGAAGAGAATATTGCCGTAATCCTTTGTATTGTAGTCATCAACCATAACAGTAACTTTCAGAGTTCCGCCATCAACAGACCAGTCAAGTGCTTTAACGCAGTCTGCAAAAGCAAATCCTCTAAAGTCAAATTTATCGTTGTCAAATGTGTAAGTTAATGTTGCAGCGTTACTTACTACTAATTCTGTAAATGCTACGTTTACATTGAAGTATTCGCCTTTACTTACAAGAGTTTTGTCAGTTGTAACAACTAACTTGTTAACTGTTGAGTTATTAGCAGCGTCATCAACTTTGCCTGTAGATGTTTTAGTTGGGTTACTCTCTGAAGTAGCTGTTAATGTTAAATCTTGAACATCAAGGCTTGTAAGAGTAACGTTACTTGCTGCTGAGAAGCCAATTTTTTCAGGAACTGTAATGTATACAGGAACTTCGATAGTTTCATTAGCACCGATTGCGTATACATTGTTCAAGATTGTTGTTTCATAAGCTAATGTTCCGCCGATTTCGACTTTTACGATATCGGTTGCTGAACCTGTATTTGTAATTTTAAAGTTCTGAACAGCTACTCTGCCTGGAGTTGCAGGTGTT
>CAYLSP010000254.1:0-2814 GCA_964385935.1 uncultured Defluviitaleaceae bacterium | reverse complement strand
ACCCTGCCGAAACAACATTGTCTGCAAATGTCCTCGCTTGCTCTAAGTAAGACTTTTTATGTTCCAGAATATCAATACCTATGATTCGATGGTCTGCAACTTCTACTTTGACAACGGCGAATAAAATCTTGTTTTGGCATATGCCGATGTATTCACCGTCGGCAACCGCATTCAAATTCACCGTGCTGATGTCTAAGGTGGTGGGGCGCAGGAAAAGTGCCATAGCCATAAACGTAAGCAGACTGCCGAGAGTCGCAGCAATAACAACCGTAAATACGATTTTTCTTTTCATCTTTTACCTCTTTAGAAATAAAAAGGTTGCAAACTTATCTCAATAATGAGTATAAGCTCGCAACCTTATGCCAAGTTTTAGCTAACCTTAATTTAACCTTAAGTTGATAACGGAAAACGTATTGCTATTTTTGTCCCAATATCCGGCGCACTTTCCACATGAATATTGCCTCCGTGATGCTCTATAATCTGCTTAGCAATCGCCATACCAAGCCCCGTGCCTCCCGTGTTAGCTTCAGTATTTGTACCACGATAATAGCGCTCAAACAGTCTTTCGAGTTCGTCTTTCTCCATACCTCTGCCGTTATCTTGAATATGAATCCAAATATCTTGTTCAAGCAGAAGCGAAACCGTGATTTTTGCTTCCGGCGGGTTATGCACCAACGAATTGTAAAGCAAATTGTTAAACGCCCTCTGCATAAGGGTATAATTAAATGAGTAGGTAATAGGCACGTCCTGCCCGGTAAAGCTAATATTTCGGTCTGCGTACCTCGGAGTATTTAGAATATCAATGATAACCTCTTTCAAGAATCGTGTGATGTTTTCATCCTTACTGTCAATAGGTATCATATTGTTTTTAAGCTGATAGGTCAGTTTCAAATCGTCTACAAGAGCTTCAGCGTAGAGAGCATTTTTCAGAATTGTACCGCCGTATCTTTTAACATCTTCTGGAGAATAATTATCCATAGTCAGTAGTTCGGCGTAGCCTTTTATAGGGGAAAGCGGCGTTTTTAAATCGTGCGTAATGTTTGCAATCCATTCCTCACGCACAAGTTCTGTTTTCTTTCTTTCCTCATCGCTTGTCCGTATTTCGCTGTCAAGAGTGTTCAAGCTGTCGTATACATCTCCAAACACACCTTTATCTTCCGTGCTCACGTATGAGCGGGAAGCAATTAGACTCACAGCTTTGGTGATTTTAAGTAGCTGTCTTGTAGTCCACAAGCCATATGTGCCGCCCAAAATTAAAACTATAAATGCGGCTATTATCAAAAGAACAAGAATAATTGGTTTGCCGCTTGTAAACCTGTTTGCATCTACATATATCGCAACCTTTGATATTTGCACAGGGAAACCGATAAGGTATGTCCATTCCTCACCGTTATTTTTAATACTGCCAAAGAATGGTGTGTAGTCAGAATTGCCGCCAGACTTGTATAACTCCAAAAGGTCTATGGCGCTGTATTGTTCCGCTACTGAAAGTGGCTTGTTGTAACTAAAAACCTCATAGCCACTCTCATCTATAATTTGCAGCCACAAACCGTCCTTTGCCAGCAATGCAAGGCCCGTATCCTTAATCTGCGGTTTACCGTTTGCAAAAATAATTTGCTGAGAAAAATCGTTTGTAAAGTCAATCGGCCACTTGTTGAGTACCATTTGTCCGTCCGGTTTTACGGTAGACACACCATAAATAATTATGCCGCAGCTCACCATAAGAATGGATAACAAGATTACAAAGAAAAGTATGTACAGATGAATGATTGATTTATAGCTTGATTTTTTCATTTCACTCATCCTTTTTTACGAGCTTGTATCCAAGCCCTTTTACAGTCAATATGATTTCGGGATTGGAGGGGTTATCCTCAATTTTTTCACGTATATGCCGGATATGAACCATAACGGTGTTGTCAAAGCCTATACCGTATTCGCCCCATACTCGTTCGTAAAGCCGTTCTTTATTAATTATGATATTTGCATTTTCGGCCATATAACAAAGAAGCTGATACTCTCTCGCTGTTAGTCCGATTTCCACGCCATCTTTATAAACACGGCTACCCTCCGTGTCTATTTGGATTTTTCCAATATTTAAGGTTTTCTTTTTAGTAGTAGCGTCCACACGCTCATATTGTTGTCTGCGAAGCTGTGCTTTAATACGAAAAGCAACTTCCCTCGGGCTAAACGGCTTTGTCACATAATCGTCTCCGCCATTAGCCAAGCCCAGAAGCTTATCAATCTCGTCACTTTTTGATGATAGAAACAGGATGGGGGAAAAGGAAAATTTTCTTATTCTCTTGCAGACTTCTATCCCATCAATGTCAGGTAGCATAATGTCAAGAATCACTGCATCCGGCTGACATTCATGACATATTTTTATGGCGTCCGACCCATTATGAGCTTTCATAATCTTGTAGAATCCATCTTTTTTAAGTACCTCTTCAATTAAATCCGTTATGTCTTTTTCATCATCAACAAGTAAGATTTTTTTATCCGAAAGGGTTATTAAATCGGCATTTTTCATATCAGACAATGCATTCACCTCCTGCTTTTTTATACCACTTGGTAAATTGATATGAACCTGTGTAATAATTATTCTGTTGTATACTCAAATAAATCCTCAAGCTTGCAATCGAATAATGCACACAGCTTATTTATTGTATCGTAATCAACACGAGTGGGTTTGTCGTGATAAAAATTTGCAACCGTACTATATGCAAGCCCTGTCTTTGATGCAACATCTTTGATTGAATATCGGTTTTTCCCCATAAGGGTTGATAAATTACACTTTACCGCCATTTAAGCACCTAC
>CAYLSP010000253.1:0-2829 GCA_964385935.1 uncultured Defluviitaleaceae bacterium | reverse complement strand
CTTTATAGAAGTGTTTCCGGCCGCCATATTTGAAATGCACATTGGTATGAAAAGCGGAGAGATTTTTGACGGCCCTTTCTCATTCATTTTAATTATGTTTTCTTCTAAGATTTTCAGTCCGCCTATTCCCGAACCCATGATAACGCCAACTCTATAATTTCCCTTTATATATTCAGGGTCGAGTCCGCTGTCTGAAAGAGCGTCCATAGCAGCCGCAATGGAATATTGTGAAAACAGGTCAAATCGCTTCGTCTCTTTTTTTTCTATATATTTTTCCGGATCAAAATCCTTAACTTCGGCGGCAATTTTAACTTTAAAATCAGTTGTATCAAACTTTGTAATAAAATCAATGCCGCATTTTCCGGCTTTTATATTCCCCCAGAAAGTCTCAACATCATTTCCCAGGGGTGTAATTGCGCCCAAGCCGGTTACGACAACCCTATGTTCCATTTATTAGCCTCCCAGTTAATGAATGAATTGTTACATTAGCATACCGCCGCAGACGTTAAGAACCTGCCCGGTGATATAATCAGCACCAGCCAAGAAATATACGGCTTTGGCAACGTCTTCGGCATTTCCGAACCGCTTTAATGGTATGCTGCTAAGCATTTTTTCCTTAACGTCATCAGATAAAACGTCCGTCATAACGGTTTCAATAAACCCCGGCGCAACGGCGTTACAGGTTATTCCCCTCATAGCCAGTTCTTTTGCCACAGATTTTGTAAGACCGATTACGCCTGCCTTACTTGCCGAATAATTGGCCTGCCCCACATTTCCCATTATGCCCACAACGCTTGCGATATTAACTATTGCGCCGGATTTTTGTTTAAGCATAATGTTTGAAGCAGCTTTTATTGTGTTAAACGTTCCTTTTAAGTTTATATTTATAACGCTGTCAAAGTCCTGTTCGCTCATGCGGATAATCAGGCCGTCTTTTGTTATTCCAGCGTTGTTTACTAACACGTCAATTGTACCGAATTTTTCCTTCGCGGCTTTAATAAGGCTTTCTGCCGCTTCATAATCCGATACGTCGGCGTAAATTGGAAAACAGCTAACACCCTTTTCCTCTATTTCAGAAATTACGTCCTGGGGCAAGTCCCCTATATAATTCAAGACGATATTGCTTCCTCTTTCAGCAAAATAAAGGGCAATGGCTTTCCCGATTCCACGTGATGCCCCGGTTACAAGAACTGTTTTTCCCTTCATAATTACTCCTTTATAATAATTCTTTAATCTGCAACACTTTTAATGTTTCAGCCAAAGATTTTTCGTCCTCAACATTCAACACTTTTACCTGTTTGTTGGTTTTTTTGACAAATGCGCTCAGTGTCTTACCCGGTCCGATTTCCACAAATGTGTCCACGCCCTGCAAAACCATAGTTTCGACGCTTTGATACCACCTGACAGGGCTTATCATATGCTGAGCTAAAATATCAGGGATATCTCTTTTAAACCTAATTTCATCGGCTGTAAGATTCGATATAACAGGAATTGATGGTTGTTCCCAATCAATTTTAACCAGTTCCTCTTTGAGTTCTGAAGACGCGGCGGATAGAAGTGGCGTATGGAATGGGCCGCTAACGTTAAGCATGATAGCTTTTTTTGCGCCATAATGTTGGGCGGCCACAGATGCTTTTCTGACTGCCTCCGCTTCGCCGGAAATAACAAGTTGATCCAATGTATTATAGTTTGCGATATAAGCTTTTCCGCTGTCAGAAGAAGCCCCCATGCAAGCAGATTCAACGTGAACGGGATCTCCTCCTAAAATAGCACACATTGCCCCATATTTCGGCGGAACGGCATTTTGCATTAAGCGGCCTCTTATTTGAACAAGCTTAACCGCATCAGCGAAAGAAACCGCTCCTGAGTAGGTCAGAGCCGAATATTCTCCAAGACTGAGACCCGCCGTAATATCGGCTTTTATGCCCTTTTCATCCAAAATCCTGGACGCGGCAATACTCATTGTCAATATGGCCGGTTGGCAAAATTCTGTTTCATTAAGCTTTTTCTCATCGTTAAACATTATGTCAGAAATAGAATAACCCAGAGCCTGTTCGGCCTCATCACAAGTTTCTTTAAAAACAGGATAGTTTTCATAAAGCTGTTTCCCCATGCCAAGGCTTTGTGCGCCTTGTCCGCTAAATATAAACGCTGTCTTCATTTACCCAACCCCTTTTATTTATTAGAAATAGGTATAAATTGTTTAAGGGTGTCGTTATATTGTGTAATGAGCTCATCCATTATTTCATGGCAACTCTGCCGTTTTGCTACAAGTCCGGCTATTTGTCCCGCGAAAACGGAACCGTTTTTTGCGTCTCCGTCTATAGCGGCTAGCCGCAGTCTTCCAACCCCAAGACTTTCAAGGCGGGCGAAATCAGGCTCATCTTTCTTCATTTCCTGCTTTTCCACCTGTTCAAATTCTCTTGAAAGGTTATTTTTGATGCCCCTAACAGGGTGTCCTGTTGAAGTTCCTGTAACAACGGTGTCTATGTCTTTAGCCTTTAAAACCGCTTCCTTATAATTGTCATGTACGGTACACTCATCAGCCACAAGGAATCTTGTTCCGATTTGAACTCCCCTTGCGCCAAGAGCCATGGCAGCAGCAACTCCCCGTCCGTCCGCAATTCCCCCCGCGGCGATAACAGGTATATTAACTGCGTCCACAATTTGTGGAATCATTGCCATTGTAGTGAGTTTGCCAATATGTCCTCCGGCTTCCATACCTTCTGCCACAATAGCGTCTGCGCCGGATTTTTCCATCTTTTTTGCCTGAGCTACAGATGCGACTACAGGTATGACAATAATGCCGGCATTTTTAAGCATTTCCAT
>CAYLSP010000252.1:0-2831 GCA_964385935.1 uncultured Defluviitaleaceae bacterium | reverse complement strand
GGGGCATCTACAGCCACAATAAGCCGTGTTAACAGAGCGCTTAATTATGGTCAGGATGGCTATGAATTGGTTCTTAATAGATTAAAGGGGTAATTTTATGGATTTAAGTATATTAAATGATAAACAACGGGAGGCTGTTGAAACAACAGAGGGTCCGTTACTACTGCTGGCAGGGGCAGGTTCAGGAAAAACAAGGGTTTTAACCCATAGAATTGCGTATCTGATTGAAATGGGTCTGAGCCCCCTTAATATTCTCGCTATAACTTTTACGAATAAAGCGGCAAAAGAAATGAAAGAAAGGGTTATGAACCTTATTCCAGAAGGAAAATATGTCTGGATAAGCACCTTCCACTCCACCTGTGTAAGAATTCTAAGGCGCGAAATAACAAAGCTTGGCTATGCCTCATCTTTTACAATCTTCGATACAGACGACAGCGAACGCCTGATGAAATCAAT
This sequence comes from uncultured Defluviitaleaceae bacterium, assembly GCA_964385935.1. Lineage (GTDB taxonomy): Bacteria > Bacillota > Clostridia > Lachnospirales > WRAX01 > CAYLSP01. The sequence goes on along the minus strand of CAYLSP010000252.1, from coordinate 2,375 downwards.
TATAAAACAGCTTAATATAAACGATAAACAGTTTCCGGCAAGATCCATTCTGCATGAAATAGGCAGACAGAAGGACGAACTAATATCTCCAACCCAGTATGATGACATATACCACGGCGATTTTAGAAAGGCCGTTATTGGAAAAGCATATCATATGTACCAAAAGAAGCTTTTCGAGTCAAACGCTCTGGATTTTGATGACATAATTTTTAAAACTGTGCAGTTGTTCCTCCAACACCCGGACGTTCTTGAAAAATATCAGGAAAAATTTCTGTATATTCTGGTAGATGAATACCAGGACACAAACACCTCCCAATATCAGTTGATCCGCTTACTTAGCGCCAAAAATAAAAACCTTTGTGTTGTCGGTGATGACGACCAGAGCATTTATTCATTCCGCGGCGCAAATATAAGAAACATATTAGATTTTGAAAAAGATTTTAAAAATGTGAAAACAATAAAGCTGGAGCAAAATTACCGCTCTACGGCTAATATTTTGAACGCGGCCAACGCCGTTATAAAAAACAATTCTGGAAGAAAAGTTAAGAAGCTCTGGACAGACAAAGGTGACGGCTTTAAAATAAAGTTTTTGAAAGCCCCCTCCGACATGGACGAAGCCGCCTTTATTGCAAAAACCATTAAAAAAGAAGCCGCCGACGAAAGTTATTCAAATTTCGCCGTGTTATACAGAACAAACGCCCAGTCTCGCTCTTTAGAAGAAGCATTAAACCGATTATCCCTGCCATACAGAATAATCGGCGGAATAAAGTATTATGACAGACGCGAAGTAAAGGATATTGTGGCCTATTTGAGATGTGTTGCAAATCCCTCCGACGGCATATCGATGAACCGCATAATAAATGTTCCGAAAAGAGGAATCGGCAGCGCAACTGTGGATAAAGTTACGGAATTTGCAAATGATAATGACATGTCCTTTTTCAGCGCACTTAAAAGAATTGACGAAATAATTCCTACAAAAACAAAAATAAAGTCCGTTCAGGCATTTACAGAACTTATTGAAGAATTAGAAACTTTAGCAAAAGAGCTTCCTATTTCCCAGTTTATTGAGGTTTTGCTTGAAAAAACAGGATATATCGACAATTTGATTATTGAGAACCCCGAAGACGGAAATGAACGGGCAGACAACGTTCGCGAACTTATTTCAAAGGCCGTTCAATTTGAAAAGAACGAAGATTTGTCTCCGGAAGATAAACTTTTGGATAATTTCCTACATGATTCTTCACTTTCTTCCGATATAGATAATTATGAGGAAAATGCGCCGACAGTAACTCTAATGACAATTCATTCCGCTAAGGGGCTTGAATTTCCAACTGTTTTCTTAACAGGTATGGAAGAAGGCGTTTTTCCAAGCTACAGATCATCTCTAACAGGCTCTGAAGAAGATTTAGAAGAGGAGAGAAGGCTCTGCTATGTGGCTATAACAAGGGCAAAGGAACAGTTATATGTCACTTGTGCCGGAGAAAGACTTCAATTCGGAAAGACAGTTTATAACTCTCCGTCAAGGTTTTTAAAAGAAATACCGTCTGAATATATAGAGGGTGCAATCAAGAAGCCGCCACTGCCGGATAAACCGGGAAGAAATATAGCAAACTCAATTCTTCATGAGTCAGTGAAAAATAAGAATTTACGGAATGAAGCAAAAAATTATTTGAGCCAGTCTTCCGCTCAGATACCGGCTCCTAAAAATATAGTTCTGGATTTTAAAGAGGGCGACATTGTTTCCCAGCCCCTTTATGGAAAAGGCGAGGTAATTGCCATTAAAAATGCAGGAGCGGATTATGAAGTAACTGTCTCCTTTGCCAGAGCCGGAACTAAAAAGTTTATGGCGCATTTATCAAAACTAAAGAAAGTTGAACAGGAGGTAAGCAATGAGTGACATGCCTATATTAAGCCTTGGAAACGAGCCTAATGAGCCGCCTAAGTTAGAACTTTCGGCTCTTTCAGCCGTGGAATCGGCCGAAAATCAAAATCCAGATTCAACTCTTACTCTTAACAGCCTGTCTCCTGATGAGAAAAAATATGTTCAGGACTTTATGTCAAAAATTGACGTAGCCGACAGCACTATGATTTCTACTTACGGCGCAGCCGCTCAGCAAAAAATTGCCGCTTCCTCCGATAATATTTTGCAGAGTACAAAGACAAAAGACCTTGGAGTAATCGGCGACAGCCTGACAAATCTTGTTGTTGAAATAAAGCGTTTTGCTCAGGGTGAAGAGGAAAAGAAATTTAATTTATTCGGTCTATTTGACAAAACCTCAAAATCCATTGACAAAATGGTGGCGGGATATTCAAGAGTTGAAACTAATATAGACAAAATCGTTTCTGTCCTTGAGGGGCACAAACGCCAGTTATAT
>CAYLSP010000251.1:0-2836 GCA_964385935.1 uncultured Defluviitaleaceae bacterium | reverse complement strand
TGCAATGTGCTTATATTGTTATCTTGTCTGCAACTATAATAAATGCTCTTATTTGAGAGTTTTTGTAAATCATGAGCAGATGCTTTACAACCTGATTAAAAAATCTCACGGATATGAAAAAGAATGTGTTTTTGAAATAGGCAGCAATAGTGACTTGATTTTAGAGGATACAGTTACAAACTCACTATCCCAAACTATTGAGGAATTTGCCGAAAAGGGCAGGGGAGCTATAACTTTTCCGACTAAATTTTCTATGGTGGATAAGCTTCTCGGCCTAGACCATAAGGGAAAAGTAATTTTCAGGATGAGCCTAAATCCCCAAGAACTAATAAAAAGTGTAGAAATTGGGACGTCTCCGTTACAAAGCAGAATAAAGGCTCTTAACAAAATGTGTGAGGCAGGATATAAAGTAGGTATTCTTATTGCTCCTGTCATACTGGTTAATGATTGGAAGGTTTTGTACACTGAGCTGCTAGACATATTGGAAGCCGAACTGACACAAAAGACCAAAAACAGCATATTTATAGAAATCATTTTCATGACATACAGCTATGTCCAGAACGCCATAAATAACCAAGCTTTCCCAAATGCCTTAAATCTTTATAATAAGGAGATTATGAGAGGAAGAGGTCGGGGGAAATATTGCTATAGGGAAAGCTATCGTCTGGAGGGGGAAGATTTTCTGCGCAGTGAGATTGAGAAAAGATTTGACAGCGCAAACATTGTTTATGTAGTTTAGAGCTATTATAGTTCTTAATGGTTACAAGTCCCCCGTTTTGACCGTATTGACTTTGCACTCCCCATTTGATAAACTGTTATTTAACAAGCAGTTTTAGTTGATAAGGTATAGATATTACTATGTTTAATATATATAAAATTAAGAGATTAAATAAAAAAATTGACTCTGTCTCGTCATTTAATAACATTTGGAATGCAGATATCAATTACATCTGGAATAACAAATAAGAATGATTTCTTGATTGCGATGACAGGGTGTATGTAGAAAATGTAGCTACGGAGACAATATTGCTATACTTTCAACAGCTGAAATGGTTTATTATATTTGTGCGGAGCTTGAAATGGAAGTAAATAATGGAGGATTTGATCAATACTTCTTTAATAGCACAATCGATGTAAATGAAGCTATAAATTCACTTTGCGCAATTGGTGCTTTAAAGACAGCAGATATAGCTAAAAAAGCATTTTCAATTTTTGGTGATAGAGTTCCTACTGACAGATTTGTCCGGCAAGGTATTCTTAAAACCTTAATGACAAATGATGCAGAACAGTTATTACAAAAATGTAACGATAGCTTTTACAAATATGAGGACGATTTAGCTGAACTCCAATATAAATTTATACTAGAACACAAGTTACATTTTTTTTAAAGCTGCTGGGTTTTTGTTTGATGGCTTTTTATAAAAAAACAATATTATTTACCTTTTGAGGTGTATATGGAGAATAAAATCAAGGATATTTTCATAAAACATGGCGCAGAAATTTGCGGGATTGCCAACGTGGAGTTATTTGCAGATGTCCAAATTGGATTTCATCCAACGGATATTTATAAAGGCTGCAAATCTGTGATAGTATTTGCAAAACCAGTCCCAAAGGGAACTGCACTGGTAAATCCGAGAATTATATATAACCACTTTAATGGCATAGGCCCAGTTGAGCTTGATAGGATTGCATATTATGCCGCTAACGAAATAGAGGGTTTATTTAACGCTATTGTCGTTCCTGTTCCTGCCGACGGACCGTATGAATATTGGGATGAAGAGAATATGGAGGGGCGCGGAATCATTTCCATGAAACATGCCGCTGCTCTGGCAGGAATAGGAACTCTTGGAAAGAGTAAAATGCTCATTAATAGTAAATACGGAACTATGTTAAGCATTGGAGCTGTATTAACAAATTTAGATTTGTTATCAGATAGTCCAGCAAAAGACAATTGCATAAAAGGATGCCGTATTTGTATTGATAATTGCCCTGCTAATGCAATTAGTGAGCAAGGCGTCAATCAAAAGCTTTGCAGGGAACATACATACGCTAAAAATGGAAGAGGATTTGATGTTGTACATTGCAATAAATGTCGTGTAAAATGCCCTATGGTATTTGGTAATAAGTCTTTTTAGATACAGCAAAAGAGTGGTTTATTATTTAAGCCACTCAGGCTGTTCTACGTTCGGTTCGGGCGAACACAGTTTGCCCCTACGTTAACCGTTGATACTACGTCATTGTAGGGGCGACCTTTGGTCGCCCTTTCCTGAAATTGGTTATAAGCCAACTTAATGCGCCTTAATATACCTATCAAGAGCGGCGTGATACTCCTCAGTACTCCATGTAAATGGCTCTGTTGTAGCACCAAACAGCAGGTCGGGCAGGTATCTCGGACTTTTGCCGCCTATCTTCATTGACTGTATGCAGGAAACACAGTAAACCACAACATCTTCACAGGGCATCTCATCGGCGCGGCGCTTCATGGCCTCATGAACTTGATTGATGGGCAGAGATGGATAAAAATCGTCACCACAGCAGATTGATTTTGAACCGTGATTTTTTGTCTCTGTAATATTGATATTCATCTTATTTAGCAACGAACGCACAGCCCTATGGACTTGGGGCTTTTTCCGAACGGGGCAGGCATCGTGAACTGTCATTTCGACACCACTGTAATTAGGAAAGGGAAAACTGTCGAGACTGTCAAGTATTTCCCAGAGGGAAATCGTAGTTATACCTTTATAAAGGGAACTAAACCGCCTGTCACACCCAGCACATACGTTGATAATACGCGTTCCTTCGGGAAGATTAGGGTCATGGCGGCAACAGATGTGGT
>CAYLSP010000250.1:0-2844 GCA_964385935.1 uncultured Defluviitaleaceae bacterium | reverse complement strand
TTTTGATTTTAAGAAAGAGTATAAGGAATTTTATATGCCCAAAGAAAAACCGGAAATTGTGACTGTTCCGACAGCTAACTATATTGCTGTTCGTGGAAAAGGCAATCCCAACGAAGAAGGGGGCTCATATCAACAGGCAGTAAGCGTTTTGTATGCCGTTGCCTACACTATAAAAATGAGCTATAAAGGAACTTATAAAATAGCTGGTTTCTTTGAATATGTCGTACCACCTCTCGAAGGCTTTTGGTGGCAAGATAATGTTGAGGGTGTAGACTATGCAAATAAAGGCAGTTTCAACTGGATTTCTGTTTTAAGATTACCTGATTTTGTGAAGGCAGGTGATTTCGCTTGGGCAGTGCAGGAAGCAACAAAGAAGAAAAAACTTGATTGTTCGTCAGCTGAGTTTTTAACCATTGATGAAGGCTTGTGTGTACAAATAATGCACGTTGGGTCATATGATGATGAGCCTGCTACTGTTGCTATTATGGACGAATATATCGCTGCTAATGGTTACAAAAATGATTTAAACAATAGCCGTTTACATCATGAAATATACCTTTCAGACCCAAGAAAAACCGAGCCTTCAAAATGGAAAACAGTTATTCGCCACCCAATTAAAAAGGTGTAGTAAACCCATGCGTAAAATGAGCAAACCTTGTATTGTAAGCAAGCATGACTGATACAGAAACTAATTTATATTTTTGGAGGTAGAGAAGATGAGTTTAGAGCAAGAAAAAAGGGATATTGAACAAACAATTCAATTATTTTTTGACGGCTTTGATAACCTTGATGGTGATTTAGTAAAAAAAGCCTTTCACTCCAATGCTTTTTTATTTGACACAACAGAAGAAGGGTCTCAAGGCATACCCATAACCGCTTTTTGCAATAATTTTTTGCCCTTTATTAAGAACCATCCCGAACATCCTTGGAATAAAGAGAAATGTAAAAAAGCTATGACTATATTGGATATTACAAATGATGTGGCAGTGGTTAAGGCAGAATGGATTTTTTCAGACTTGACTATGACAGATTACTATACGCTAATTCGGTTAAATAGTGTATGGTATATTACAAACAAAGTCTGGAATACACACTATCATAAATAATTATTTTGATTCTGCTAACATAAGATTATGAGCATAATAACGTGCCTATGTTATGTGCGCCCATATCAGCTAATTAAACTAATTTCTGAAATAGATAGCAAGATTGTGCAGAATTTTTCCGTGTATGCTAGTGTATGTTGTTTTTTGAGATGGGGGCATAGTTTGGAACAATCAGGTTGGATATGCTGAAAACTTTCCGACATTTTACTCTAAGTGTAAACAGGAAAGCCTAATTATATCCGACAACTCAATACATCCGTTACACAGAGCCAGACGCACAGACGCAGAGCCGATAACCAGTGAAGCAAATCACTGTTATTGGCTCTTTCTTTTTAAAAAGTGGTTTATTAACGGGTATATAAAGCCTGTTGCCATGCTATTCTTTCAAAATAACTGTGCCACTTCTGCGGTCAAAGCTCTTATCTCTTTACGATTGAGCTTTTGACCGCTTTTTTTATTAAACCAACATTAGGAGATAGCTATGAAACAGCAAAAATGGCATATACCCATACATAGACAAAAACCGAATATTCGACAAGAAATTGCCCGCCCTTCAAACGAGGGGCGGGCTTATTTTATGTTTCGACAAAATTCTGTTATTTACCACAACTAAAAACAAAATTCCACAGGGTTTAACCGCCCAAATACATCAAGATTTGCGGCCGTATGCCTGTGGTGAATTAATTTGAAAGGGATAGCCGCGCTATAAGGAGTTGCAGACTATCCCTTTTTTATTATTATACCCCAACTTTTATACAAATATTCAAACCACTTTAAAAAAGTTTTTATGCTGTTTACAACTTCATAAATCGGACAAGCACTCAATCCGATGCCGTTCTCCACCCTCTGTTCTTTATTTTTTGGCTCTTCAAAAAATCGAAGAACAGGAGGATGGCATTATGCCAAAACATAGAACAAAAGCTGAGGATATTAGGAACCCCGAACATTATTTCAACAGATACATTGCAATGGAAGTCAAGCACGACCAAGCGGTACAACAAGTCATTTCCAAAAATGAGTGTTCGTTTGAGGAAAAATGCGAACATGAGGACTTTCAGTTGCGGTTTGCAGATAATCTTAACAACGAACTTTTGGACGAAGCGTTGAGCAACAGTGAGTTTGGTTGGATTGAAGCTATCGAAAACCAAACTCTTTATGCGGCGGTGATTTCTTTGAGTGATGAGCAAAAACGGTTATTGACATTGTTATACCGCGAACAGTTATTACAAACGGAAATCGCTCAAATTCTTAACATCAACCAATCAAGGGTAAGCAGGCGGCTTGATACTATTTTGAAAAAAATAAAAAAGTTTTTTCAAAACGGCATAGAAAATCGCATTTGAATCCCTACCTGTTATGAGGGGAAATTTTATCTTCTCAGCGAACCTTGACAAACACCGGCACTTTAGCCGGTCATATTCAAAACTTCGGGTACAGTAACCAACCTGCCGTGCGCCACGACCCCGACATTTTTCATTAAGTGTCGGGTGAGCGCCGGCTCTTGGCATATGTCAAGAGTGCAGATTAAGGTAGGTTGGTGATAATGATACTCCTCCGAGAAAACCGGAGCCGAATAGCACGAAGGTGCGAATCGGGGAAGCATCGTGTGGGTTGGGATAGACCCGTGGGAGCTTTCGTGTGTGGAAAAAGCCACAGCCTGATGTTTTATAAAAGCAAAACCACGATTCTTTTACTGTCAAACATTTAATGCTTGACGGTTCTGCTACTGCGGACAGGG
>CAYLSP010000249.1:0-2848 GCA_964385935.1 uncultured Defluviitaleaceae bacterium | reverse complement strand
CCAAAATCCTTATATACTGGCAGTCCTTTGAAAAATAATTTTTCACTTCACTCTTTTTTATCTCAAGAATTATATTAAAAATCATTCTCTGAACCGTGGTGAGAGGATATCTTTTTGACTTTACCGCTTGTTGGATTTCAGTCACGGTATCAAATTCCTGAGCGGACGAAATAATTTTGTTTTCAATGCCCTCCCTTATTTCAAATATGTCAGAATATTGTTCTTTCTGAAAAGTCCGAAGCCTGAAATGAAGGAAGTCTGAAAAGTCGTCCGGAAAAACCGGCTTTAGATTCTCGTATAAATCAAAGCAGTTTTCAGGAACTGCCTGTCTTATACCCTCTAAATCATGGTTTTTTATGGCCTTTCGGACGGCGGTCGCAGAGGAAATTTGACCTTTGATTTCATTTTCGTGATACATTGCAAACTCCCGCTTTATTGTGACAGGGACAATTTTTGAATCATTTCTCATGAGGGCTTTTAAATATTCTGTGCCCAAAATATTGTTAGGTGTTTCAATCTGTTTGCTAAGACTAGGCAGAAGTGTAGAGACGGCTAAAGCCCTGGCTTTTGGATAGGAATGTCCCTCGTTTAAAAAGCTTTTTATAAGCACGCTTAATTCACGACTTTCGTCTGCAAGAATTTTCGCTATTTGTGACAATCCGTCTATGTCTCCAGATTCACTTCCAAAGCATAAATAATCAACACAGCCTGTTGCTTCAAGCAGTTTTACTGCATAAGCGGCAAAATATTCGGCACTTTGAGACGCAAAAAAAACAGGAAGTTCGATGACTAAATCCGCGCCGTTTAAAAGGGCTGCTTTTGTTCTCATAAACTTTTCAAATATCGCCGGTTCGCCTCTTTGAACAAAATTCCCGCTCATACAGACAACTAAATAATCACAGCCCAAAACTTCTCTTGCTCTTTGCAAATGTAGGCTGTGTCCGTTATGAAAGGGGTTATATTCAGCGATTATTCCGCATATTTTCGGTTTATCCATAAAGCACCTCTTATTGAATTGATTTTTATTTTGTGCTATTATACATCATATTAATAAAATTTAAAATGAGGTGAAAATATGGATATTCAAAAAATAAAGTCGGATGTAGAGCTTATAACCAGAGAATTGTTAAATGAAGCTAATCTTAAAAAAGGCGATGTGTTTGTGCTGGGATGCAGCAGCAGCGAAATCTGCGGCGCAAGAATCGGAAAAGGCTCAAGCGCGGAGGTTGGAGAGGCCGTTGTTGAAACCATTTTAAAGATCACCAGAGAAAATGGTCTTTACCTCGCTGTTCAGGGCTGCGAACACATAAACCGTTCTCTTGTTATTGAAAGGGAAGCGGCTGAAAAATACGGCTTTGAAATCGTAAGCGTCGTTCCGGGGCTTCACGCAGGAGGCGCATGTACTGTAGCCGCTTATAAAATGGCTAATGACCCTGTTATGGTGGAGCATGTGACGGCTTTAGCGGGAATTGATATCGGCGATACGTTCATTGGAATGCATATTAAGCATGTTCTGATCCCTGTAAGAGTTTCTGTTAAAGAAATCGGGCAGGCTCATGTCACCTGCGCCAGAACAAGACCGAAATTAATCGGCGGAGAAAGAGCCACGTATAAATAAACGCCCTAATTTTTTAAAATGTCTGACATATTAACAGTCATAATTTTTGAAGTTTCCATAAGTTCAAACGCTATATCTGCGGGTCCTTCAAATAATGACAATGTGCCGTTATCTTCTGAAATAATAATATAGTCTCCACTACCGCCATACCAAGTTTTACACACCATTAATACATTATCTATAAACGCAAAGTCGTTAGGGGGAATAAGATAAGGATCTCCTGATATATATTCCCCTATTTCTTTTTTATAGATTGTTTCAAAATCAAGATTAAGTATCTCTAAAAATAGTTTGATTTTAGGAACGGTGTCAGGGTTAGTATGATCGTTTAATTTAGCGAAGGAAAGCTTCGCTTCAAAAAACTTTTCATTAAAAGTAAAATAGGCATATGAATAATCTACAGAATGTGTGCCTGAATTGTCAACGACTTTGGCATCAGAACATCCAACAATAAAAAAGCAGATAAAGAATAGGCAAATATAAGAGCGCATCTTTTTATCCTTTCATATAACGAAAATTACAGTGGCGAATAAAAATCCTGAGTATAATAAATTCCGTTGTTTGAAGAAAGGGCGGCTCCACATCCAATAAAATCACAGGAGTTTTCTAACGAAGACCTATGTGCTTCTGAATTAAGCCAGGCTTCATAGGCAAAAATTCCGTTATATTGTCCGTATGCCACATTCTCCGCGCAGGACTGCCATTGTATACCCACGTTATTAAGTCTTGTTGACGTGGTTGAGCCGTCGGAACCGATGTGTGTCATAAGCCCTCGCTGAGCTTGGTCAATACTATGATTTACAGCCGCTTTTTCAACCAAATCGCTGTAAATGAAAGGTTTTATGCCATTTTTAACGCGAAATGCGTTTGTATAATAAAAACTTTCTTTGGCAAGAGTTTTGAGGAAAGCGTCTTTTTTAGCTCCGAAATCGGAGGATGAATAGAAAAAGTCCCCATCATAAATTAAAATCCCTTCAACATAGGATTTTCCGGGGGCTTTCAGCGTATCCTTGAAAAACGCCACATTAGGATATGCTTTTGTTGCCTTGTCATAGTCATAATTTTGAGCTGTTACGTCGCCATACTTGAAGTTCTTGGCGTTTGTAGTAATTGACGAAACCTGTTTCACTCCGTTTTTTTCACTTATTCCAATCATAATGAAATCTTCATAGTCATCAGCAAAAACATACCAAGTATGATCGTGAACCGATTCGAGAAGCTCTGTTGGAT